>DATMML010000064.1 GCA_035570235.1 Vicinamibacteria bacterium
CGACGCAAGCTTCGAGGGGTGCCATTCTATGGTTGAGTTCAGTCACCTCATCTCGGCCATCGACACACACACCGCAGGGGAGCCCACCCGGATCGTCCTGAGGGGCCTCCCCCAGCTCATCGGCCGCACGATGGCAGAGAAGCGGAACGACATGCGCGAGCGCCTGGATCGCTTCCGCACCCTCCTGATGCAGGAGCCGCGTGGGCACCGTGACATGTTTGGTGCGGTACTCACCACGCCCGTGACAGAGGAAGCTCAGTGCGGCCTCATCTTCATGGACCACGATGGCTACCTCGACATGTGCGGCCACGGCACGATCGGCGCCGCCACTGCTCTGATCGAGACCGGTTGGGTCCCACCGATCGAGCCGGAAACGAGGATCGCCTTCGACACGCCGAGCGGGCTCGTAGAGACGCGCGCCCGAATCCAAGACGGGCGCGTGGTCGAGGTGTCGCTGTTCAACGTCTCTTCGTTCGCTCACTCCAGGGACGTCGCGCTGGACGTTCCCGGTCTCGGGCGCATCGTCGTAGACGTGTCCTTCGGCGGAAACTTCGTCGCCATGGTTCCCGCCAGCGCCGTCGGTACGTCGGTCCGCCCCGAGAACCTCCACAAGCTCGTGCAGATCGGCATTCTCATCAAGCGCGCGGTCAACGAGCAGGTATCTGTCCGGCATCCCCTACAGCAGCACATCGCTCGTGTCGAGCTCACCGAGATTTACGAGAGGCCCGATCCTTCTAAGCCGTACTCCAAAGGTGTCGCCATCTTCGGTGAAGGGCAGGTGGACCGCTCGCCCTGCGGCACGGGTACGGCAGCTACGATGGCGACACTCTACAGCCGAGGCGAACTGTCTTTGGGGCAGGAGTTCACGAGCGAGAGCATCATCGGGAGCCGCTTCAAGGGGAAGCTCCTCCGGGAAACCCGGGTCGGCGATTTCGTCGCGGTCGAACCCGTCATTTCAGGACAGGCGTTCCTGATCGGAATCCAGCAATTCGTTCTCAATCCTCGCGACCCGCTGGGCTGGGGGCTGCGGGTCGCCAAACCAGCTGAACAACACGTCTCGTCCCTGTCACGCGCATAGTAGTTAGAGTCCCTCGCTTGCTAACTAGCGTTGAACAGGACTAAAAAAGCAGTTGACACCCGTTGCCTTCTAGATATACTTCATATCAAATATCAGCCGCATTACCCGGAGGCTTCCCATGAAGAAGCAGAGTGGCGGTGGCATCGTTGGCCGCGTCCTTGTGGGAGCCTGCCTGGTTCTCGCTCTTGCCGTCCCGGGGTTGGCCCAGGGCACGGCGGCCATAGAAGGAACGGTAAAGGATGAGAGCGGCGCCGTGATCAAGGGGGCCACGGTGCGATCGACGAACGTGGCTACCGGCTGGGCGACTGAGGCGACCACGAGCCCCGTGGGTACCTACAGGCTCGACGCCCTCCCGCCCGGGGTGTACCGAATCACGGTGGACGCTTCAGGCTTCCCCCGCCTCACCCGTGACGGCATCACCGTCCACGTGGGTCAGGCGGTGGCGATCAACCACGTGCTGAAGGTGGGACAATTCCAGGAGGCTCTCAGCGTCACCGGGGAAGCACCCCTAGTCAACGCCACGAAGTCGGAAATCGGCCAGATTGTCGAGTCTGAGAGGATCCAGGAGCTGCCTCTCAATGGACGAGACTTCCTCGAGCTGGCTGAATTGGCGCCCGGAGTTGCTCCGTCCACGGGTTTCGGCGGAGGCTTGACCAGCATCAACGGCCTCTCCTTCCGAAACGTGACCATTCATTTCGATGGCCTGGAGGTAACGGACGTCGTGGACCGAGGGGCCTACGGCTACTACACTTCGGAGCCGGTGCAGGAGTTCCAGGTCATCACCAACCGCTTCACCGCCGAGTATGGCCGGTCGATGAGCGGCGTGATCAACGTGGTGACGAAGTCTGGGACCAACGACTTCCACGGAACTGCGTACATCTACGGGCGGGATCAGAGGCTGAACGCGCGGCAGTGGGTCTTCAACTCCGACACGCTCGGCTTGGACAAGGAGAAGGACAAGAGCCCGTTCAGCCAGAAGCAGTATGGAGCCAGCCTCGGAGGTCCCATCGTCAAGGACAAGACTCACTTCTTTGTCAACTACGAGCGCGACAACTACCACACGACGACGATTGTCAGCGCGGACCCGGCCTGGTCAATCCCCGCGCTCGACATCTCGAAGGAAGTGGGCAACTTCCCCCAGAACAACGACGGCGACCATTTCTTCGCCAAGCTCGACCATCAGCTCTCGACCAAGCACTCTCTAGAAGCGTCGTTCACGCGCAAGACGGAGACCGACACCAACGTCTACGTGGGCGGCTTCTCGACCCAGGCTTTCGGGGCCCAGACCGTGTACGACGAAAAACTCTTCATGCTGAGCGACAGGCTGGCCCTGTCGAACCGGACCCTGAACGAGTTCCGCTTCCAGGTCGGGACGCGGCAGAACGATTGGAATCCCAATTCCCGCCATCCGTCCGTTTATGAGTACACGGACTTCGGCGTCATCACGTGCTGTGGCAGCCATCCCAGCGTTGATCAGACCAACCATACCCGCCGCCTGGAGTTCAAAGACGACCTCACTCTCCACCTGAGCCAACACAGCCTGAAGTTCGGGGGCGACTTCCAGGTCCTGAGAGGCGATTCCGACACCCGCTACACCGCCACCGGCTATTACGTCGTGTATTACGGGTCCCCGCTGTACTTGCGCCAGGCGTTCGGTCCGACCCACTTCGTCTTCGATGAGAACGTCGACGGGGTCTATGCGCAGGACGACTGGCGTGTTCGCGACAACCTGATGCTCAACCTTGGACTCCGCTACGAGTACAACCAGTTCGCTCCCTCAGACCATGGCGACATTGCGCCACGGGTGGGCTTCGCCTACGACCCCTGGAAGGACGGCAAGACCAGCGTCCGGGGCGGCACCGGGTTGTTCTACGACATGGCGTTCACACAGCTCTTGCAAGTGTCGGCCTGGGGCGGCCCCAACGGCGCGTACACCCTGACTTTCCGTCCTTCCGACCCTTTGTATCCGAGCAACTTCGCCAGCATTCCCTCGCTTCCGGCGGGACGTCCGATCCCGGCGCGCGATATCTACGAGCTCGACCCCAATATGAAGACCGCCCGTAGCTGGCAGAGCTCGATCGGGATTCAACGCGAGATCGCCAGGGACCTCGCCATTAGCGTCGATGCGGTCTACGTGAGGGGTCACAACCTGTTCCGCATTCGTGATCTGAACGCCCCGCCCTTTGAAGGTCCCTATCCCAAGGGCCAGGAAACCACGTTCGCCAACGCACTGCGGCCGACACCTCCCGTCCCCAACGGCTTTCGCCGGGTCGACCAGCTTGAGTCCTCGGGCAGCAGCGAGTACGAAGGGCTTTATTTCAACATCACTCGCCGTGTGCGCGGCGGGCACACGTTCCAGCTGTCCTACACCCTCGCCAAGTCGAGGGACAATCTTGGCTTCGGCGGCGACTACGTCAGCCGGCCCAATGACAGCACCAACATGGCGGCCGAATGGGGCCCTTCCCTGAACGACCTCCGCCACACCGTTGCCGCCAACGGCACGGTTCAGCTGCCCTGGGGCTTTTCGGCTGGAGGAATCTTCCTCGCCTATTCTGGCCGGCCCTACACCGCCCAGCTCGGCTATGACTACAACGGCGACGGCGTCACTAACGACCGCCCACCGGGCGTGGGCAAGGACACCCTGACGGGAGACTGGTTCCGGGAGCTCGACCTTTTCCTCAACAAGGCCTTTAAGTTCAAGGACCGCTACCAACTTATCGTGCGGCTCGAAGCCTTCAACGTCTTCGACACGCTCAACAAGAATACCTATGGCAACATCGTTGGCACCAACACATACCAGATCGCGACGGGGGCGTTCCCGCCGCGCCAGCTGCAGGTGTCTGCGAGATTCGCGTTCTGAAGCCTCGTCCTCGACCGCAGAAGCGAAGGAGGCAACCATGAGCAGTGGCCCCCAGCCAGGGCGGCGCGGTTTTCTCAAATCCCTAGCCGCAGCACCGATGCTTCTCGCAGCCCCGGCCGCGGCGCTGCGCCCCTCCCCTGCGGCTGCGCAGCCCACTCCCGTCGGGGGCGATCTCCATTCGTCCGCCATCGTCATCGACCACGCATGCCCGCTCCTGACCCCGGAAGCGGACGAATACATTGCGAAGACACGCGCGGGGGGGGAGACCGTGGCCATGGCGACCGTGGCCAGCAACCATGACTTCCGTGCGGCGATCGACCAGATCACGGGCTGGCTCGAGCGCTTCGACCGCGACCCGTCGCTCATCCACGTGACGACGGTCGAGGACATCTATCGGGCGAAGCGCGAGGGAAAGCTCGGCGTGGGCTTCCACTTCCAGAACTCGCGGCCCGTCGAGTATGACCTGCGCCTGCTCCGCGTTTTCCACCGACTGGGCGTACGGGTCATCCAGCTCACGTACAACGAAAAGAACCCCGTCGGCGATGGCTCGACGGAGCGCACCGACTCCGGGTTGTCCAAGTACGGTCGCAAGATGGTCGAGGAGATGAACCGCCTGGGGATCGTCGTGGATTGCAGCCACGTGGGCTACCGGACCACGATGGAGGCGATGGAAGTCTCCAAGCTGCCCGTCATGTTCAGCCATTCCAACGCGTACGGCGTCTACCCCAGCAAGCGCAACATCAAGGACGACCAGATCAAGGCGCTGGCAAAGAGCGGTGGCGTCATCGGGATGAACGGCTTTCCCGGGTTCGTGAGCAAGGACAGCTTCGTCGACAAGAACCGCGGGCCATCGCTCGAGCAACTGCTCGATCACGTCGACTACATCGCCAAGCTCGTCGGTACCGACTATATCGGGCTCGGGCTCGACTATTCGCAGTCGAATCCTGAGGACTACAAGCGGTGGGGGTACGAGCCCGACACCTACCCGATGCCCCCTTGGCACTACCCGACGGGCATCGACGAAGTCTCGAAGCTTGCGAGCTTCACCAAGGGCCTAAAGGCACGAGGCTACTCCGATGCGGACGTACGGAAGATCCTCGGTGAGAACTTCATTCGAGTCTTCAAGGCGGTTTGGAAGGCTTGAGCCCCGTCTGCCCGCGATGTCCAGGTCGAGTCTCTTCTCGCTCCTAGCCCTCGTTCTGTCGGCGGCGACGGTCGGCGCGCAGCCGACCGCGCAAAAGGACCCGCGCTGGCTAAGGCTCGATGCGGCGGTGCGGCGGGGCATGGCGGAATGGGAGGTCCCCGGACTAGCCATCGCGGTGGTCGAGGGCGATCGGGTCGCCTTCATTCGCGCGTACGGTGTCAAGGAGCTGGGGAAACCGGAGCCGGTCGACCTTGACACAGTCATGGCGATCGGCTCTACCACCAAGGCCATGACGGCCACTCTGGTCGCCATGCTGGTCGACGAAGGTAAGCTCGCCTGGGATGATCGGGTCACTAAGCACCTCCCATGGTTCCAGCTCTTCGACCCCTGGGTCACTCGTGAAGTGACGCTGCGGGACCTCCTGACCCATCGCGTCGGGGTTGGGGGGGCTCTGCTTCCGGCTGCCACAACGCTCGACCGCCGGGAGGTGCTCCGGCGGCTGCGCTTCATCGAGCCTTACGCGCCCTTCCGCGCCCATTACGACTACAGCAACCTGATGTACACGACCGCCGGAGAGATCGTGGCCGAGGTCTCTGGTAAGCGCTGGGAGGACGTGCTCCAGTCGCGGCTGCTGGCTCCGCTCGGAATTACCGGCGCCCACCTCACTCTCGACTCGCTCTGGTCGCCCGAGAGTGTGGCGCCCTGCTTCTGTTGTGACCTGGTCGGACGCTCCGTCGGAATCGGGGACGCGCGAGCCGGGACCAACCTCACCATGCCCCATCTCAAGAAGAACGGACGCATGCAAGTCATTCCCTGGCGGCGTTACGCCAACATCGGCCCCGCGGGCGGAGAGCTGTCCATGAGCGTCAGGGACATGGCGCGTTGGGTCAGGTTCCTGGTAGGCAAGGGGGTGTTCGAGGGCAAGCGTTTGCTGAGCGAGAAGCAGTTCGCGGAGATGCATGAGCCACAGATTCCGATCCCCCGCGAGAACTGGTCGCCGTTTCTCCGGGAAGAGCCGGCCGTACACTTCATGGCCTACGGCCTCGGGTGGCGTCTCAACGACTACCGAGGCCGGCGCATGTCCTCGCACACCGGCAACGTCTATGGCTTCCACTCCACCGTCGGTCTGCTCCCCGACGATGGCATCGGCGTCGTGGTGATCGCGAACGCCGATCGCACGGGCCTGGCGCCGGCCCTGGTCCTTACGGCCTTCGATCTCCATCTGGGCGCACCGGAGGTTGACTGGAGTCACCGCGTCCTGACCGGGTACGAGGCGCAGGAGCGCGAGACCCAAGAAGCTGAGAAGCGCCTTAGGGATGGGCGGCGCGTCGGCACCAGCCCGCAGCTTCCCCTCTCGGCGTTTGCCGGAACCTACTTCGATCCCGCCTACGGTGAGGTACACGTCACCGAGCAGCCAGGCGGGCTACTTCTCGGCTTCCCGGGCGCTCAGGAGGCCGATCTCACACACTGGCACTACGACTTGTTCCGCATGAGCTTACGCGGTCCAATGGCTTACCCGCGGTTCGCGAGGTTTGTGATCGGTCCAGATGGGAAAGTGGGACGTCTCAGCGTCGAGGGAGTCGCGGACTTCGTCAGACGGTCGTCAGAGACCGCCGTGTCCGCGACAGGTCGCTGAGCATCTTCCTTCGTCTATCGGACACTCCCAAGGCCTTGTCCTTAAAGGCCCGTAGTAGGGACCCGGACGCGGGTCACGACCCACTAACTCTCGGCTTCGACATGAATGAGATGCCGCACCTTCGGCTCACTACGCGTGTAGCTGTGTAGTCGATCCTCCAAATCCCGATCCTCGCGTGTCGAGCGCTCATGTTGGCGCAGATGCTCCGCCCAGGAGCTCACCAAGAAAGTCTCGACGTACAGATCAGCGTGTTCGACGTCCCGGAAGACTCCCCAACGAGATGCACCGTCTCGTCGCCTGACGCGCCCATACCTGTGTAGCGTCTGCAGGAACTGCTTTGCGTTCTGCGCATCAACAACGTACTCGACAGTCACGAGCACGGGACCCCGCTCAAGACTCGGCGCGACGTCTTTCACGATCGCCGGCATGCGCCAGTGGTTCCAGGGGCTTACGTCGGCGGCCATGGCCGGCAGTCTCGCCATCAGTCCCAGCGCTGTCGTCGCGACCGTGCCCACGCCCGCCCACAGGAGTGCTGTTTCGACGCTCGCGTGCGCACTAACGCTTCCCCACACCGCACTCCCCGCGGCCATCCCTCCTTGAGAGATCAGCATGAAGACCGCGAGCACGCGAGCTCGGACCCAGTCAGGAGCGGAAGTCTGCACAAGCGCACTCACGAGGGAGATGAAGAGGATCCAACCGGCACCGCTCACGAGCATGATGAAGATGAGACCGCCGAGGCTGTGGACCAGGCCGGTCGCGACAATCATCGCGCCGAGCAACGCGACGGCCATCGAGGCGATGCCTTCCGTCGACCAACGGGCGCGGGCGGGCTGCATCAGCAGCGCACCTCCGACTGCACCGGCTCCGAAGCACCCTAGAAGAATCCCGTACCCAATCGCGTTGTTACTGATGTTGTGCGCCACCGTCGGCAAAAGTGCGAACGACGCGCTGGCAAAGAACATCACCACGCCGGACCGCAGCATAAGCGCACGGATCGCGGGAGCGTGTCGAACGTAGCGGATGGCGGCTATCGTCGCTCCACCGACCGTTTCCGGCGGCGACGTTCGTTTATGAACTGGACGCTTCCAACGCGCAACCACGAGAATGACGCCGGCGAACGACGCCACGTTTAGAAGGAAGGCGGCGCCGACGCCAGCCGTCGCGATCAGTACGCCGGCGAGCGCCGGGCCTACTGCCCGTGCGATGTTGAATTCAATGCCGTTGAGCGCCGAGGCCGCGGGCAGATCGTCCTTCGGCACAAGCTCCGGAAGTACCGCCCGCCAAGTGGGCGTTTCGAACGCATCTCCCGCAGACAGCGCGAACGTCAGCGCAAGCAGGATCCACGGGGTGATGACACCCGTCAGGGTCACCACTGCGAGCGTGAACGCGGCACAGACCATCCATGCTTCTGTATAGAGAATCAGCCTGCGACGGTCGACAATGTCCCCTATCGCTCCGGCGGGCAGCGCGAGGATGAAGAACGGCAGCGCGGAGGCCGTCTGGGTCAGCGCTACGTACATGGGGCCGGCGCCGAGCGAGACCATGAGCCATGCCGCGCCGACGCCCTGCATGAATGTACCGACGTCAGACACCACGTCGGCGACTAGCAGCTGGCGGAAGATTGGCGTGCGCAACGGTCGCCACAGACTCGGCGCTTCGTGCTTCGCTGGTATCTCCATCGGAGTGTTGAAGAGGATACCGCGTTCCGTGGACAAGGAGCGATCAGCCAGGACCGACTCGCCGGCCGGATGGTCAGCCTAAGTCTAATGCCGCGCGCCGGCGACCGACCCAGAGGACGGGACGTATCGGCTTGGAACCTCCTGGCACCTCGCGAGACATACTGAACAGAAACTGATTCGCAGTCAGTGGTCAGTGAGCCGCGTATCCAGCGTACGCGCAACCACTTGCAGCGGCGAGCAGACTCTTAGATCGGTGAATAGCGTGGCGGTCCCCATTTTTCCAGGACGGTGCCCTTGCCTTCTGGCAACGCGAGATCGCCCGTCGCCACGTCGTTCGAAGCTGGGAAAACCTATGATTTTCCTAGACTATTCGTGGCCTCACAGCCTTACCTTCTGCTTGTGGAAGGATGCATAGCATGAAGGTTCTGAGCTTCCTCGGTGAGCGGCCCGACGACGCCACGACTGCGCTCGATTTGGGGAGCCCCGACCGACCTCACCCCGACCTTTCATGTCTCAGTGGAGTGTTGCGTCCCCGTAGTGTCCGCTGCGGAGAGGCGATCATCGCCGCCAGCCAGCCGGCGCGCTTGTCATGGCGGAAGCACGACGGCGTCCTAGCCATTGTTCTTGAAGGAATAGCGGGTCATTTCGACATCACACTCTACCGCTTGGGGCATAAGACATGCCGGCCGATCGTCGAGGACTCAATCGAGGGCTCCTTGGCAAACGCCCGACAGGAGGCAGACGGCCTCGTTCGAGACCTACTCGAGCACCAGTGCGGCGCGTGTTCTGGCTGGGTCTGAGGAGCCTCACTCACCGGCGTGGGTTCCCAGATGCCCCACGCCAGATAATGCAACCGGTTGACGGTCCGCTCCGTCTCACGCGTTCGCGCTCCCGCCTGAGCTCGGAGAGCTGGACTGCGGAGTATCGGATCACGAAGGTCTTCCGGATCTCCGCCAAGGTGTCCTCGTAGAGGCCACGCTCCCAGTGTCCAATGTAGACGCTCGCGTCCATGACGGCCCCCACGTCAAGGCACCTCGATGCTGCCCGGCTTGAGGCTTCCGCGGGTTCCCATAAGCGTCGACGAAAAAGGACTTGCGCCTGTACCGTACGGGTTTCATGCAGGTCTTGCTCACAGGCACATGCGAGCCTTCGGACACGTATGCGTCAAGACTTGAGCCGTCGAAATCCTCTCGAGGTATCGGCTCGTGTCCACTTCGGCCTCCCCGCCCCGAGTGGCGCTCTTTTCACCGCTTGAGGAGGGCGGCGCGGCGGCGGTACTCCCCCTCCAGGACTCGGATGACCACAGGGTCGAACTGTGAGAAAGCAGCCGTCTGTAGCTCGGCGAGAACATCTTCCGGCGCACGCCCCGGACTCTTGACGGTCATGGCGTCGAAGGCGTCGGCCACGGCCACGACTCGGGCCCCAAAGGGGATCTCGTTGCCCTTGAGGCCCTTGGGGTAGCCGCTTCCGTCCCAGCGTTCGTGGTGAGCTTCGATGATGCGGGGCAGCTCCTTCCAGGGGCTTATGGGTGAGACGAGCTGGACGCCGAGGCCCACGTGCTGCTGGATCTGCCGGCGCTGGTCCTCGTTTAGCTCGCCCTCCGTGCGCAGCAGGGCTGGGTCGAGGCCCAGCTTCCCGATGTCGTGAAGGAGAGCGGCGAAGTGGATCTGCAGCTGCTCTTCCGCTGGCCGGCCAAGGCCTGCCGTGATCATGTCCGCACCGGCGGCGACCGACCGGGCGTGCATTGGGTAGCTGGGGTCCGCCTTTTCCAGGAACGAGACGAGGAGCTCGGCGGTGTGGGTGAAGGAGTCGAGGACGCGTTCCCGGGCCTGGGCGTTCTCGAGGACGACGGCACCAAAGCGCATTAGGCGGACAAGGTCAGCTTCCTCGCCCGGGCCGAAACCTCCTTCCCGGCCCGCGAGCAAGAGCCCACCCCGCAGATTTCCGGAGACAAGAGGCAGAACGAGGAAGCCGGGCTTTGACGCTGCCAGCTCATCCACCTTAGGGGAGTAGCCCTCCTCTTTTGAGAGGTTGTTCGAGCGCAGGGCCTTCCCGCGCACCGCCGCCCTGAGGAGCAGGCTCTCCCCGGGCGCAAGGTGTGTGCCCCGAAGCGCTTCCGAGCCGTCGCCGGCAACGGCTTCGACGAGTGCTCCCCCTGCTGGCTCGACATCGAGCAGCGCCAGCCGACCGGCCTCTGCGGAGCCGATGGCCTGAGCGGCGTTCAGGATCACCTCCAGGAGCCGCAGGAGGCCAGGGCTCTCCTGAAGGAGGGTCGTGATTTTGTCGAATGCCGTGGCGAGCCGCGGCTGGCCCGCTGCTGCCTCCGCTGTCTTCGGGGCCGGGGGGGCAGGTGGCGGAACGGCAGGGACGGGGACGGCAAGGCCTGGGGAAGGAAGAAAAAACGCGGCCTGCGCCTGCCCTCGGGCCTGTTGGAGCGCCTCTGTGAACGCCCTCGCCGAGGAGTGTCGGGAGGCGGGGACCTTGTCGAGCGCGGTCCTCAGCACAGGAATCAAAGATGCCGGGATGACGGCCGCGGCCGAACCGTCGAGGGGCGGCGGCTCATGGACCTGCTTGTAAAGCGTCGCCATCGAGTTCGCCCCCCGGAAGGGGACTTGTCCTGTGAAGATCTCAAAGACGACGATGCCCAGGGCGTAGACATCGCTTGCGAAGCCGACCCGGTCGCCCCGCGCCTGCTCGGGGCTCATATATTCGGGAGTTCCGATGATGATTCCGGTACCGGTCACGCTGCTTCCCGACTCCTTCGAGATGCCAAAATCCATGATCCGCACCACGGCCCTCGAGTCCAGCATGATGTTCGATGCCTTGAGGTCGCGGTGGACGATTCCAACCTCGTGGATGGCCTGCAGCCCAGCCGCGATCTCCAGGGCCACGTCGAACGCCCCGTCCGGCATCAAGCCCCCCTGAGCCTGCACCACCTTGCTCAGGTCTGTGCCCGAAATGAACTCCATGGAGATGAAGTGGATGTCCCCGTCCTGCCCATAGTCGTACATCCGGCAGACGTTGCGGTGGGTGACCTTGCGCGCGAGTCGGACCTCGGCCTGGAACCGCCAGGCGACTTCCGCGTCGCGGGCAATCTCCGGTCGGAGCACCTTGAGGGCGATCGTCTCCTCAAGGACGCGATCGTAGGCCTTGTAGACCGTTCCCATGCCCCCCGTCCCCAGTGCATGCCGGATCTCGTACCGTGAAGCAACGAGGGTCCCACCGGGTAGGGTGGGCTCGAGAGGACGACCGCAGCTACGACACTGCCGCGCGCCTTCCCCGTTCGCGGTCTGACAGGAGGGGCAGGTAATCTTCACCGAGGGCGATGCTGAGCATACTATGTGGGGGGCACCCTAGGGACATGGCAGGTGCCAGGCACCGTCGGGCTCCGAGGATCCCCATCCAGCCCGCGTAGCAGCACCCGCACCCCCTAATTGGTGTTGCAAAGCCCGCCGGTTGGAGTTGCAATGGCGCTCGCGCAACATGCCGGAGTGCTTTTCCCCGGGAGGGGGGCCAATGGCCAATCGAGTCGTGGTCGTGACCGGGGGCGCCAAGGGGATTGGGCGGGCGGTTGCTCTTCGTCTCGCAGAAGAGGGCTGGTCTGTCGCCTTCTGCTATCGGACGAGTTCCGAGGAGGCGCGCGCTGCCGCCGAGGTGATGCGCGGAAAGGGAGCGCCCGTGATCGAGGGTCGCTACGACGTCTCCGACCCCCGCGCCTGCGAAGCCTTCGTATCCCGCGTCCTATCCGAGTGGGGGCGAATAGACGCCCTCATCAATGGCGCGGGACCCTACCATCGCGCTCCCCTGCTGGAGACGAGCCCCGAGAGCTGGCACGAGATGTTCGACAATAACCTCGACCCTGTCTTCTACATGAGTCGACTGGTCGCCGGCCCCATGAAGGAGCGAAAGTGGGGACGGATCGTCAGCTTCAGCATGGCCAATGCCGACCAGATGATCGGCCAACCCCAGCTGACGGCCCACTACATCGCCAAGGTTGGCATCCTGGTCCTGACGCGCTCGCTCGCGCGCATCCTCGGCCCATTCAACATTACCGTCAACGCGATATCGCCCGGCTTCATCGCCTCGGGAAGCGCTCCCGACGAAGAGCTGCAGAAGATGGTGAAGAACATCCCCGCCGGATACGTGGGCGAATTGTCGGACGCCGTCTCGGCCGTCCTCTTCCTGCTCTCGGAGGAGGCGCGCTACGTGAACGGCGCCAACCTCCACCTGAGCGGCGGCTGGGGGATCTGATGACGGTCGGGCGACTAAATTGCCCTTGTCCGAGCGATTCACACCGGTCGTTTGCGGGCCGCGAGGAATTCCCACCGGCGCATGTTGTCGTCTCGATGTGACATCCAAAGGGGGTCTTGCTCATGCGCCAGGTGTGGATCACAAAAGCGGGCCCTCCGGAAGTCCTAGAGGTCCGCGAGGCCCCCGACCCTGTGGCCGGTGCGGGCAAGGTACGAATCCGCGTCCGCGCCGCCGGAATCAACTTCTCGGACCTTCTGGCCCGAGTGGGCCTTTATCCCGACGCCCCCAAGCTCCCTTGCGTCGTCGGCTATGAAGTGGCGGGCGTCGTAGATCAGGTCGGCACCGGGGTGACCGGCTTTCGGGAGGGGGACCGCGTCCTGGCGATGCCGCGCTTCGGCGGATACACCGACGTCCTGGTGATCTCAGCCCCCCAGGTCCTGCCCATGCCTCCGGCCATGACCTTTGAGGAAGGGGCTGCCCTGCCTGTCGTCTACCTCACTGCCCATCACATGATGTTCTACACCGGCGCGCTGCGTCCGGGTTCCCGCGTGCTGATCCACTCCGCGGCAGGCGGCGTGGGCCTTGCGGCCATCCAGCTGGCGAAGACCCGTCAGTGCATCATCCTTGGGACCGCCTCTCCGGCCAAGCATGAGTTCCTGCGGGCGCAAGGCTGTCGCTACCCGATCGATTCCGGGGGCGATTTCGTCCCCGGCGTGCGTGCCGCGGTGGGCAACGCGGGCCTCGACCTCATCCTGGATGCCGTAGGAGGGTCGTCCTGGACAAAGGGCTACGATCTCTTGGCCCCTTGCGGTCGACTGGTCGCGTTTGGCCTCTCCGCCGCTTCGAGCGGAAAGAGTCGCAACTTGCTGCACGCTCTAGGCCAGGTGCTGAGAATCAAGAAGTGGAGTCCCCTGACCCTCATGAACGACAACAAGACTCTCACGGGAGTGAACCTGGGCCACCTTTTCGGCCATCCCGAAATTCTGGGCCCGCAGCTTCAGGCTCTCATAGCCTTCTATGAGGCTGGCCAGATCCGGCCACACGTGGACCGGAGCTTCCGGTTCGAGGAGGCGGCTGCGGCGCATCATTACATCCATGACCGTAAGGCGGTCGGTAAGGTCGTGCTGGTTCCCTAGTTCCGAGCGAAGACCTGCTTGGCGACTAGTGGACCCAGAGGGGCGCCAATGGACTTCGCATCCCAACGACAGTGGATCAACGCGCTGTGGATTTTATTCGGTTTGTACTGGAGCGTTTCCGCCTTCAAGTCAAAGAAGACGACCAAGCGCGAATCGTGGAGCGAGAGGTTCAGATACCTGCTAATGCTGGCGGTCGCCTCTGCCTTGCTGTCTCCGCCTGGTGCGCACTACCGATGGTTTGGCGCGCGCTTCGTCCCTGCCAGTAATACCACGGCGTGGATCGGTGTCTTGCTGACTGCCGCCGGCGTGGCCATCGCATTTTGGGCACGCTGGCATCTTGGCGCGAACTGGAGCGGTGTCGTCACTATCAAGGAAGGACATGAACTGATTCGCAGCGGCCCTTACCACAGCATTCGTCATCCGATTTATACAGGCATTCTTGTGGCAATCCTGGGCACCGCGGTCGCCATTGGCGAGGTGCGTGGTCTGCTCGCTGTGGCCATCGCCTGGCTCTCCTTTTATCTCAAGGCCCGTCGGGAAGAGTCGTTCCTCGGGCAGGAGTTCGGAGACCGCTTTGCTGAGCACCGCCGCCACACAGGGATGTTCCTGCCCCCCCTCTCTTAAGGCTTTCTTCAGACCGGAGGTATCCCTACAGCGCCAGGTTCTCAAGGCCTGCCTGCACGTCAACTTCAGCTGTTGCCCTTGGCAATCACCGCGAGGCCAATGAGCGTTCCCGGACTCTCTTCGAGGGCTTCGGCCTGGCGGAAGTCGCACCTGGGCTTGGGGCACTTGTTCGAATCCCCCTCATCCAAGACGCACGACCTCAAGGTACTACGAAGAGGCTCCCTAGCGGTGTTGAGAGGAGCGAAGAAGAATCGGTTGGACAGCGCTGCTCCCGGTGTTAGACTCGATCACCCAGAAAGAGCAGCCGCGGCCGCAGGTTCTTCACGAGCGTTGGCGCCAATGCCTCGGTGGTGACGCGACTCAGCTCCAGGGCAGCATGCCGACGAAAAGACAGACTGCAAAGAGCAAGCGCCCCACCAAGGGGAGAACGAAGCGTAAGCGGCCTGGCGCGTCCACTGCTAAGCCGTCCAGACGAAAGCCCGGTCTACCCCCAAGACCACAGCCAGCGCCTGGCCCACTGGGGCAGCCCAAGCCGGTCGAGGGGCCGATCGAGCATGTGGTGATCATCGTCAAGGAGAATCACTGCTTCGACAACTATTTCGGTACGTTCCCGGGGGCGAACGGGGCCCGGCTTCCCCGGTCCCCCAATCCCCCACCCCACGATCCGAACCATGAGCACGCAGCTTGGCTCACGCGGAAGACGACAGCGGTTCGCGCCCAGTTCGTCGAACAGGACATCCCGGCATACTTCGCGTACGCACGCCAGTACACGCTGTGCGACAACTACTTCACCGACGTGACGGGGCCATCGTCACCGAACCACTTGATGCTCATCGCGGGTGACTCTCCGGTCATTGTGAACCCCCACAACTATCGCCTTGGTCCCGGCATGCAGCCCTTCAATATTCCGTCCCTGCCGGAGAACTTAGAGGCGAACGGTCTCACCTGGGGAAACTACGGGGGTTACGCGTTCGACTTCATCGCGGCCCTCAGGGGACGAAACAAGTTTCCCAGCCGGCAGTTCGTGACGGACGCAAACGGGGGAAGGATTCCAACCGTGTCCTGGGTGTACGCGCCGCACAATGAGAGCGAGCATCCCCTCGACAACGTCACGCTGGGCATGCAGTGGACGGTCGCTCAGGTCAACGCCGTCGTACAGAGCGGCCTGTGGCCAAAGACCGCCATCTTCATCACCTGGGATGATTGGGGAGGCTGGCTCGATCACGTGGCCCCCGAGAACGTAGAGCAGTGGACCGACGGCACCCAGTTTCGGTACGGCTCACGCGTGGGCTGCTTGGTTCTGAGCCCTTTTGCCCGGAGCGGATACATCTCCAAAGTGAGACA
The DNA here is from genome assembly GCA_035570235.1 of Vicinamibacteria bacterium. NCBI lineage: Bacteria > Pseudomonadati > Acidobacteriota > Vicinamibacteria > Vicinamibacteria bacterium. The sequence continues at coordinate 15,753 of DATMML010000064.1, forward strand.
CTCGCACGTGAGCCTGCTAAAGTTCTGCGTGCAGCAGTTCGGGGTGGCTGCGCCTCACAAGCGCGTGGCGGCGGCCGATAGCATGTCGGACTGCTTCGATTTCAAGCGTCAGCCGGCTGCGCCTCCGAAGGCAGACCCGACCCTAGAGTAGCGCTTCCGTCTTGTACGGTTTTCCGCCCCGCCTGGCCGTAGGGCCCGTCATTTGGGCGAGTCAGCATGGCGCGGTACCACGAACCGACACCGAGTCAGGTCCAATCGCATTGGGCAGCCTCTGCTCGGTCGCAACCGGCTGCCGGGGGTCGCGTTTGGTCAAGCGCTCCAATGTCAGTGACTTAACTCATTTAAGGAGCGCCACTTATGGGGACGCCACCGGCCGACATTCTCGAAAGCCAAGTGTCGCCATCCGGCACCATGCGAGGGGACCGGACCCTTGTGACATAGGCCACGCCCAGGGGGGTTGCGTCTCCGTAGTGTCCGCTGCGGGGAGGCGATCATGGCCGCAAATCTGTCGGCGCTCTTGTCATGGCGGAAGCACGATGGCGTCTTAGCCATTGTTCTCGAAGGAACAGCGGGCTATTTCGACATCACGCTCTACCGCTTGGGGCATAGGACATGTCGGCCGATCGCCGAGGACTCAATCGAGGGCTCCCTAGCAAACGCCCGACAGGAGGCGGACGGCCTCGTTCGAGAGCTACTCGAGCACCAGTGCAGCACGTGTTCAGGCTGGGTGTGAGGGCCGTCACTCATCGGAGAAGACCCGGCTCGGTTGACTTGGGAAACCAAGGTCTTCCAGGCTTGGTCTCGTTGACCTTACAAGCACTGCGTCAGATCACAGCGGATCGAACCCCGACCTCGGCGCAGCGCCAACTCCTCCGACCCTTCAGGAGCCGTCAAATCCGCCTGATCTGAGCGCACGGCGCCCCAGAGGACCGAGAGGAAGGCTGCGTTAAATCCTTCGCTAGGCAGGGACGGTTCACACCCTCGGGGTGATAGGCCGTCTAAGGCGATGGAAGACGCTGGTAGAAGCTACCCTACGAGGAATTCGAGGACCAGCGAAGGAATAGCTCGGGTGCGGTGTTGATTGCCGTGTGCTGCTGTCCGGGTATGACCTCGATGCGATTGTTAGGCAGGGATGCGTGGACGGCTTCGATGGCCCTCTTGAAGAACATCGGGCTGTCACCGCCGAGCAAGAGGAGCGTGGGGGATCGCATCCTGGCCAACCGCGCTGGATCCAGGCGGTAGAGGTCGTCGAGGCGAATCTCACGGACGATCGTGTGGGCTGCGGCAACGCGCGCGGGCCAGGCTGGCACCGAGCGCATGATGTCGACCTCGCTTTGCGGCATGCGTACGACCTCTCTGAAGAACGTAGTCACGACGCCCGCGCGATCGCCGGCATCGAGCAACGCTTGTCGGCGCTCTAGGATCCCTGCCGGATAAATCGTCCCATCCGTGATGGCTCGTACAGAATGAGCTTGCTAACGTTCGACGTGCGCAAGGTGGCCTCGAGCGAGCAGATGGCCCCGTGAGAGTGCCCGAGCAGGAACACTGCCTCGCCGATTGCATCGACGACCGCTGCGATGTCCTCGGACTCGCGCTCCAGCGCGTAGTTGGGCGCATCGCCGCTGCCGCCGCGCCCACGACCGTCGACGACATATACGGTGAAACGCTTCTCGAGCGCGGGCAAGATCGGCGCCCAACGCTGGTGATCGGCGGTCGTGCCATGGACGAGCACCAGTGCTGAACCGCGGCCGCTCTGCCAGTAGGCAATAGAGGTTCCGTCTTTGGATTGAACGTGGCTCCTAGTGGGGACTCTTCCGCTGAGATTTTGTGCCGTGGAGCTGGCGATCACAACAAGTGCCAGATGTACGGTCGTGCGGGGTTCGAGTTGCTGAAGCCTCGCGTCTTCCCGTCGAGCCTTTCGCAGCGCTCTGAGGAGCACACGGAAGTGCGGAAGAGCCACAAAATGCTTGACGGAGCTGCGCGAAAGGCGTATGAGATATTGTCATTCTTCCCCTCCGCGACAGTAGGCCGCTCCGCCTACAAATGGAGCCTGAGGCATGCGCACGGTCTTGGCCAGCGTAGTCGCGGGATTCCCGCTTGCCTGTCTCCTCTCGGGCTGCGATGGGGGGTCAGTCCCGCATGGGCCCTCTCCTTCTCCAACTCCACTGCCAACACCGCGGCCAACTCGCGAACGTGCCTCTTCCACTGAGTAACCGAGGCCGCGTGGGGCTCTACTCCCAAAGAATCGCGCTTCTAGCTGCCGTGGTAACGTTTCTACCAGCTTGTCCCACTCCGACTCCTAGTCCAACCCCCAGCCCCATCAACCCCGTCGGACCCGGTCCGGTGCCGACTTCCAGCCTTGTAATTCTGCCAATCCAGCCCACCATCCAAGAGACGCCCGTCTGGTGCTGGGCCGCCGCGGGCGAGATGGTGCTGAGATACTACGGGTTGCCCAATGTCAATCCGGGCGGTGACTACCAGTGTGGAATCGTTGCTTCGTGGTTTGTCAGCGCCTACCCGGAATGCTCTTACAACTGTGCCCTGTGCCAATTTACTATTGGCCCGATGTCGAATGAATATCAAGTGATCACGCTGTACGGCGTCTTCCTACGGAGTCTGGGAGTACCGTCGCGTGTCCTCTCGGCGTCCTTGGTCTTCCGGGCGCTGAGCGCTGACGAGATCAAGGCCGAAGTAGACGCCCGGCGCCCCATCGTCGTCGGGATCGCCCCGGGAGGCGGGTTTGCTCTACCAAACGCTTCACAGCACATAGCCGTGCTGGTCGGTTACGACTTGAGCGCATCCGGCCAATATGTCGTGGTGAACGACCCCTTCCCATTCGAGATCTACCCCTACAACCAATACCCGCATCCGTACCTCTCGCGTGGAGGTCGGCAGTTGCAAGTCGGACAGTTCCGGATCCCACTGAATACGCTTACGACACAACTTCTCTGGGCGAATAGCATCTATCACATTCAATAGAACGTAAGAGGCAGCGCTTGATGGTGGCCGGGCGACCTTCCCTCCCCGACCCGGCCGATGCCCAGCAGTTTCGCCATAACTCTAACGAAGATTTCCCCGCCGAGGAGTATCCAGGCGGGGAAAAGCGAAGGGCCGTTCGACAAGACACTTGACAGCAAGCCTGACCGTTTCGCTGCGCAAGGAGAAGGTGCATGAGGCCACGGGGACGACTCTACGGATTGCGGGCCATCCACACGGAAGGACCTCGGAGGGAGGGGACCGGACGCGCCTTTGCCTTCTGGCGTGATGCCTACCGCGAGGAGCAGAGCTGTGATTGACCGAAACGTCGGTGCCACGCTGGGCCTTGGCGCAATAGTGCTTGCGTTCTATTCGCTGATTCCGCAGTCTGCTTCCGTCCCCCCGCCAACAATCCCAACCGCGTCCAACCCTAAGGCGGAGGATTCTTACTTGGCCCCCTTGTTCGTGCTGGATGATTTCCTCGGACAGGATGCTAACGGTAAGGCGCGGACGGTCGATAGCGTCGAGGCGGGGCCGTACAAAGTCCAATTCGTCGTTGCAACCCTGCCGGATCCGGTCGACTCACACTTCGCGAGCTTGTTCGACCGCGGTCTTGAGGCAATGGTCTCGGCGATGGTCGACAGCGGGTACGACCTCGACAGGTGGTCGCTGCCGTGGCGCATACCTGCACCTACTGAGGTAGAGGCCGTTTGGGCCACCAACTCCTCTGGGAAGCCAACACTGAATGCCCGGCCACCGATGCTGGATGCACACCGCAGTCACCCCGGAGCTGTACTCTTTCGAAAGAAACGAGAGCTGGTCGTGCTCTTCCTCATCGGCGAAACACCGACGCACGGCCTTCAGAAGGACGCGTTTGTCCAGTCATTGAACGCAATCAGCGAATTTGAAAAAGCTAATGCAGCTTCTTTGCTCGACGCAGGGTTGCCCCTTCCGATCCTGGCTCCCTATTTCTCGGGAAGCTCCGAGTCCCTCCACATCGTCCTGAACTCACAGGTACTGCTTAGGGGAGTCCACGTCATGTCCGGCTCAGCAACGGCAGACACCAACAGCAGCACTCTCAGTCTTAAGGGCAAGAGTTGGTACGAGACGGTCACCCACACAGATGGTGCGATGCTTCAGGCCCTCCACAGGTATTTCAAGAGCATCGGCGTCTATCCCGCAGCCCACGTCGCACTGTTGGTGGAGGACGGAACAGCATTCGGCCAGGATTTCGCAAGGAAGTTTGCCTCCCCTGTCGCCTCTCCTAACAGTCAGGGGTCGGCCCTGCCTGACCTAAAACTCATCATGCGGTTCCCGCTCCAGATCTCTCAGATTCGGAGCGCGTACGAGAAGCGCGAATCGTCACGGCGGGCGACCTTGGCGGGTCCACCAGTGCAGCGGGCGCTGGAGATCTCTCTTGAGGGACCCGAGAGGCCAAAGGATGCGCTTTCGCCTTTTGAGCCACGGATGACCGCAAACGCCGCGGACCTCGTGCTTGCTAACGTCTTCGACACGGTTCGGCGCCAGCGGATCCGGTATCTTGGCCTCGTCGCATCCGACACTCGCGATGTGCTCTTCCTGGCCCGCAAGGCACGTGAATACGGCACCGACGCCCAGCTTTTCACGTTCGGCGCGGACGTGTTGTATCAGCATCCTGAGCTTCAGCCGTCCCTCGACGGCCTTCTCGTAGTCACCACCTACCCCCTCCTTGCCGCAGACCAGGCGTGGCATGCTACCGGGAGCCATCGACGCACTTTTCCGGGCTCAAGTGAGGAGGGCATTTACAACGCGCTGCTGTTCCTGATGCGCCAGGGCAACAGGGCGGTGGACTATGCACCGATCGAGGTCGCGGGCCCCACCCAGTCACACCTTCCTCCGATTTGGATTGTGGTAAACGGCCGTCATGGTTTTTGGCCGGTGTGGCTATTGCCCGCATCAGCGGTAAATGGCGGGACGCCTCTGCTGCCAGACGCAGGCGTTCCAGACGCTAGTGACATTCATTCGTTGCCTCGCCTTCCCATTCCCGCTGCGGTACTCGTCTTGTTCACGGCCTGGTCCATTGCGGCCTTTGTCTTCGCCTTCGGGTACCACCACTACCGCCCTGCAGCGTCAAACGGCGACCAGAGTTCCGCCTCAAGCGGACAGTCGCGGGGCGCTGGCATGGCCCGCGACAGGCTGCGAGTGTTCTTTTGCAGGTGTCACGATGAATCGCATGTGTTCATGAACCACGCAGCAATGGCTGGCCTTGCCTTTGTCCTCGCAGTCATCCAGGGCTTCCTCGCGACGCAGCTGGCGCTCTGGGAGCTCATCGCTCGGCGCGATGGGCCCATCCAAGTCCTTGCCGGCCTCATCCTTGCTTCGGCATTCGTCTTGACATTCTTCACGGCCCGTATCTCCCTCCTTGAGGTACACCAGCTATTTGGCGCTCGGCGCTTGATCAAGATAGGTACAGACACATCTTCCCCAGAGAGATCGATCACACAAGTCGGGCGCGCGTTTGCCTTCAACCTAGCGATGCTTCTGCCATTCGCCGCTATCGGGATCGCCGTCGCCGCCGTTACCTTTTCCGCTGCAGACGCGGAAGCGGGGCAGAACTTCCTATTGCAGGAATTCTTATTCTTGAACCGTAGCTTCGCTCTCCTGAGCCGTTCCGGACCCCTGCTTCCACTCTGCCTCGGTAGCGTGGTTCTCGCGCTCTTTGCGGTGTGCCAGGTCCGACGGTCTCTCCTCTATGAAGAGCAGCGCATCCAGCCCCCGAAAGACGATCCGCCCCAGAGCCTTCTCGCCTTACTCGAACCCTACAGCACGTTTACTCTAATAATCCGCAATCCCTCCACGTCAATCCTCGCGTGCATCCTCCCCCTTGGCGGATTGCTAATGTTCCAACTGCTCTTCGTACGTGACGGCTGGTACCGCTCGTTTGATGGCCGTTGTTGGGGTGTTCTCTTGAATCTACTCCTCCTCTTGTGCGGCTGGTGTGTCGCTTGGAGCGTACTGGAATTCCGTGCCATCTGGCTCCGCCTCTCCGCGTTACTGCGAATTCTCGCGTGGAGCCCGCTCGCCGACGCCTTCAACCGCATGCCCGACGGGCTTGCCAGGTCGCAATGGAGAATGTGGCGGACGGCCCCAACACTTACTTCTCTCCATGTGGCAGTCTCACACTTGAAAACACTTGTCAACCTTGGTAAGAGAATCCAAGGGCTCGATGGGCAGCTCCTGCTTTCCAAGGAAGTGCAGACTGCACAGATGAACGCCGATGGGATGTTCACAGCGGTGCTTCGCGGCGCCCACGAAGGTTACGCCTCCACGCAACTTGACCGCAAGAGTCTCCGCACCGAGCTTGCCTTAGCCACCATGGGCGTCTGCCGCATGTTGGAAAGAGCCTGGATTCTCTGGCCATCCAGAGCTGAAATCGCGGACAAGTCAGACAAGGAGCAGGAAGCGCTAAATACCATAGTCTGGCTTCGACGGCAGGTGCCGTCGCCCCCCGACGTCTACATTCGGATCGCAGAGGAGTACGTCGCCGTGCGGTTTGTGTCGTTCATTCACTATGCCTTTTCACACATGCGGAACGTGCTCACGTTCGCGCTAGCCGGCTTTGTCTTGCTAATGGCTCTAATCGGGTCCTATCCTTTTCAGCCACGGCACCCCGTCATCGGCCTCGCATGGATAGTAGGACTAATAGGCATCGCGGGTGTCGTCTGGACCTTTGTAGATATGGATCGTGACCTAATCCTGAGCTACATCGCTAAAACGAGCCCGGGGCGAATCAACTTCAATCTTGAATTCGCAACGAACCTTCTAGTCTATGGCCTAGTGCCTCTGCTCACTCTGCTAGCGACGCAATTCCCCGAGCTCGGGGACTGGATTCTCTCCATGCTGAACCCCGCGATGAGAATACGATAGAGACGCGTGACGTGGATCACGTCGACAGCACGGTGCAGTCTCTTCAAGACAACGGCCTGCCAGGTGGGTCATTGACCAGCTGTTGGCCTCCCCTTGTGTGCCGGGTTCTTCCGTATTCTCGGTGTGGCTCCAGCAGCATCGCCTGACACCCCTTGGCGTGTCTCGGCGTTCGGGACTCGCGATTGCAGTACTCCTCCACGAGGGCACAGCGACTCTCGCCCTACTCACCCCTATCGCGAACGAATTCTTCCATGCGCTAGCGAGGGGCTCCAAAGGCATCACGAGTGCCTTCAGTAGTTCGAAAAGCCCTGGAGCTGCTGGCCCAAGACGAGGACCAGGTGGTCCTCGGGCCCGCTCGGGATGGAGGCGTCTATCTGGTCGCCGCGGCCCGGCCCATCGAGGACCTAGAATCCGTCAACTGGTGCGGCTGGGGAACGCGGCAGAGCCTGCGACGCGCCCTGCGCCGCGCGAAAAGACCGTTGGCACTACTGGCCCCCCTTGAGAACCTCGACCGCCCCTGCGATCTGGACCGCCGGCCCCGCCGCACATCTGGCGCTTGATCGCCTTCAGGCGGTTGATCCTGGCCTTCGATCGGGCCGTTGCTCCACGGTGGCTCGATCACCAGCTTCACCGCGCGGTAGTCTCCGCGAGAGTCTCGCGCGTACGTCGCTAGGCTGGGCGCAGGTCGATCGGCTTCAACTCACAGGCGAGCGCTAGATGCTTTGAGGGCGATGATGCCGACAACGTGCCGCAACAGGGAGAATACATGGATTGTCGTGATCGTATTTCCGTCGGCTTCGTTCGGCGGGGATCAGGGAGGCAGTCTTCTGAGTGACTCTTTTACCCTTGCCCCGTTCACACCCCCCACAGCCTTTGCCAAGATACCTTTCCCTAACGCTGTCGCTGCTTTGATCATAATCCCCCTGGTCTGGCCCTGGCGCTGGCTCTCGACGAAGGGTTAGGTCCAAATTCCGGCGCCCGTGGAACCTCGCTACCCACGGTCTGGGTCTGGGCGGAGCCCTATGCGAGGATCCGGGACGCTCTCGGTGGTAACAAATCCCCGGCGTTTCCCATGCACGGCTCCCTCTCTCTTTTCCGGCTGAAGGGACGCTTCTTACTAGGTAACGCGCGAATCGCGGCAAGAATCACTCACCTGACCTGTTGTCAACAGGCATGCCTGGCTATCCTGAACGACCAAGAAGGCGTACGGACAAGAAACAACGATCTTCCGAAATCAGTGGAAACCAGTCGGTTGCGGCTCGGACCTCAGGGCCCTACCGGTGGTGCTCGAGGGCGAGGCGGAGCCCGAACCCGACGAGAACTCCACCAGTGGTTCGGTCAAGAGTCGCCACGACACCGGGGCGCCCAAGCCAGCGGGCAAGCGGCCGGGTTGCACTCGTCAACACGGCAAACCATAGGATGCCTTGCGCCGCGTGAATCGACGCAAGGAACATGCTGAAGGCTGTCACGTTGACGCCGGCCGGGATGAACAGCGGCAGGAATGTAGCGTAGAACACCCCCACCTTGGGGTTGAGGATGTTCGTGAAAAATCCGCGAACAAACCAGCACCGAGCCGGAGCGTCGGACTGCACTCCGGGTCTCGCCTCGGACTCCCCGATTCCTGAGGCGGAAGAGCGTGGGCGCAGAAGAAGTTTGCTGCCCAGGAAGATCAGGTAGGACGCCCCGACGATGCGCAGAATGTCGTAGGCCAGCTCCGAAGCGGCCAGAAGGGCGCCCAGCCCCACCGAGGCTCCGAGTCCCCAAGCCAGGCAGCCGACACAGATCCCGGCTCCAGCCAGCATCGCACGGCGCGGGCCTTCGACAGCGGCCGTCCGGAGAACCAGCGCCGTGTCGAGCCCCGGGGTGACCGTCAGCAGCCCCGCCGCGGCTGTAAACGACAACAGCGCCTGTCCGCTGCCCATCGCTCACCTCCTTGGTCTACGCCGACTTCTCCGGAATGTTGTCCATAGCAAATGCGCTGAGAAACGCGACCGGCCACCGTAGGGAGGGAGGATCTCGAAACCGGAGGATAGCTCCACTCCGAGCTATGGCCGCTGCTACGTCTCTGACGGCCAGGGCAACACCGCGGTGAACGCGGTTTTCACAGCCAGGCCGCTCAGTCCCAGATCTTGGTGAACACGGAAGGGCTCCGCAATGAAACGGGGGCGAGCACGAGCCGCAGCCCTTGTTAGCCGACCTCAACGACGATCGCGTCGCCCTCGAGGGTTACCTTATAGGCGTGCACCCCGTGGGGAGGAGGCGGCCCAAGGACTGCTCCTGTCGTTACATCGAACTTGCCGCCGTGCCAGGGGCAGGTGACGATCGTCCCGTTCAGCTCCCCTTCTCCCAAAGGGCCCCCACGGTGCGTGCAGGTCCCGTCGATTGCGTGGATCGTGCCATCGACATTGAAGACGGCAAGCGCTTTTCCCCCAGCATTCACCTGGCGGCCCGAGCCGGGCGGGAGCTCGCTTAGGTTCGCCACTTTCACTCGCTCACTCATCGCGGATCTCTCCTTCACATCAGTGTCCGATACATGGATCCTCTCATGACGACCCAGCTTCATATTCCTGAACGGGGCCGTCCATCCCCCATAACACTTGCCAGCCTCCGTCCGGTGTGCGTTCCGCGACCTCCAAATAGCGTAGCTCGGTTCGGGTCGGCGCTGCGCCGGTAGTGGGCGCCTGCGTCAGGAGAATCGTTCCCCGTACGAAGGCGAGGTCGCCTCTGACGAGAATGTCATCCGGTTGCACCCGGACGCGAAGGCCTGGACGACGCATGACCTGGGAGTAGTATTCTCGGCGCTCGGCCTTGTTCTGGACTGGGTGTCTCAGGTTCACATCGACATACGTCTCGCCGTAAAACCGCATGATCCGGTCCACGTCACCATTGTTGAACCCTTCCTCAAATTCGTGCGCAATGTTGCGCAAGAAGGCCACGTCTTCCAAGTCCCAACTCCTTTCGGGCGTGCCCGTTATCACCGGGCGTCCGGCTCGCAAGTACACTAGGGCCACACTATCGCTCGCCTACTGGCGTTAGGCGGCGTGATCTCCGGTGCAAGAGAGTACCAGTTGACCACCCGCTGGCAAACCCATGCCTCGACAACACTACCCCGAGCACCGAGTCTTGGAAGGAGCGCAAGAGTGCGCGGCCCGGGCTAAAGCTGACTAAACCGGGCCGAGACTCAGAGGACGCGAAGACCGATCATTGTTTCACCAGCTCCACCCGCCGGTTCTTGGCGCGGCCGGCTTCACCGTCATTCGACGCAACCGGCGCAAGCGGGCCGTCTCCCTGAGCGTTGAGCCGTGCCTCGGCGATCCCATACTTCGTTGTCAACACCTGAGCCACGGCAATGGCGCGGCGGCGCGAAAGGTCCATGTTGCTTGCCAACGCCCCCACATTGTCCGTGTGACCCACCACGTAGAGACTGAGCTTGGGGTCCTGCTGCAGTAGCTTGGAGATTTCCTTGAGTGTGGCGTCGGATTCGGGCTTCACGTCCGCCTTGCCGGTGTCGAAGTAGATGCCATAGACCGAGACGTGGCCGGTGCGACTAATGTCCCGCGCCAGCGACTCGGCATTTACACTGACCAGGCCTGCGTCCATGGGCTTCAACTCGATCATGTCCATTTGCGTCTGGGCCCGGGTGCTGGGGTTATCCTGCTCGATATGGACGCTCACGTAGACATCACCCTCCGGGCGGGGCAGCCTTGCCGACACGTGGCGCGGCGAGCAGCCCCCACACCAGCCGGCACTCCACTCCGCGAGCCCTTGTCCATTGCCGCATTGCCCTTCGCCGGAACAGGTAAACAGAGACGCGAAGCCGCCGCGCTGGAGCGCTCCCTGGTAGTTGCGAAACACCTCAAGGGAGGAGCGCCCTTCCGGGATCTCGTAGCGGATTCGCGTCACCTTGCCTTCAAGATGCTGGCTCTTCGCAAAATGACCGTCCTGCGGAATGCCGAGCGGCAGCGTGTACTCGCCGTACTGTATCTGGCTGTACTCGGTGATCTGCGATCCCGGGTACCGCGTGATCAGCGGGTGATCCTTGCTTCCCTCGACATCCGCGGCCCCGGCATCCAGCGTCACCAGCCCAGCGAACATGCAGATAACACATAGCGCACGATCAAGGTTCACCATTGACTCCTCCCCAAGGACCTGAGATCCTCCGGCACCGTCTTGTATCGACTACAGGCGTTCTCGCTGAGCAAAGCAAAGGCCAAACCCTGCTTTCCAAGAGAGCTGCCCGAGGTAGCTGTTGGCAGAGACAGCTCCGCCTGCTCTCGCCGAACCTGGTTGAAGAGATTCGTTGCGACTCCAAGTTCGAGAAGCAGGATCCCGCTTTCATTCACCCCCGCCCGGTCAACGACAACAGCGCGATGGGCAGCCGCTGGTTCCCCCCGCTTCGATGCCTCTCAGCCCTTGTGGGGCTCGGACTCCATTTCGCAGCACCTTTAAGTCACCTCGGCCCAGACTTTCACCTTCAGGTAAGCTTCCCCGAAAGTATGTGCGTGGAAACAGGAGGATTTAGCTCATAGAATCTCACCTTTGGACAAAGGCGAGGTCTACGGCAGCCCTTTCGTGAGGAGCTCCGCCTGCTGCTGATGACGCCAGCATGGACACCCCTCCTGTGGTGGCCGGTTTTGGCAACCATTCGGCGCCGGCGAGGGGATTGGACCTTGTGACAAAGGCCGCAACCCAGGGGAGTTGCGTCCCTAGTGTCCGCTGCGGGGAGGCGATTGTGGCCGCGAACCTGCCGGCGCGTTTGTCGTGGCGGAAGCACGATGGCGTCTTAGCCATTGTTCTCGAAGGAACAGCGGATTATTTCGACATCACGCTCTACCGCTTGGGGCATAGGACACGTCGGCCGATCGCCGAGGACTCAATCGACGGCTCCCTCGCAAACGCCCGATAGGAGGCCGACGGCTTCGTACGAGAGCTACTCGAGCACCAGTGCGCATGTTCGGGCTGGGTGCGAGGGGCGCTCAGGTCCCGACTGCGGCACCTACGGAGTCGAGGATGCACCCCGGAGACGGTCGATCAGGCCTGCAGGGTCTTGTGGCGGCTCATCGCCACGCCAGGCCACGTGCTGATCTGGGCGGGAGAGGACCAGTCTACGTGGATAGAGCGAGGCGCTATCGTCCACGTCCACATCGAGCACAACGAGGGGTAGCCCACGCTGTGCAGCCGCCGCCTCAAGGCGGCCAGTTTCGACGGCAGGATCGAGACGCAGCAGAGTAAACTCCGGTCCCAGCGCGTCGTACAGTGATCTCCCGTCGCGTAACCACAGATGGGGCGTGCGGCATCCAGGAACAGTAGACTGGCGGAAGTCATACAGGTTGTATCTGGGTGCCTCCTCGCCGTCGTAGGCAATTGTTGGGGAGGCATCATAGAAATAGCCGAAGTTCAGGCCGCCGCAGCAGAACTGGCCAAGGTTGAGTTCGTAAGCCTCCCTGCCGACGCGTGCTCGTACCGCGTCGCCCTCAGGTCCGGGCTCCTCTAAGTTGTCGGGGAGCGCGTTTCCGTGTGATTCTCGTGCGAGTGACGTATCCATCGCGTAACGCGAAACCTGCTCGCTGACCGGTTGGCGCTCTAGCTCATAGGCGTCTAAGATTGCGGGCTCAGCCCAGCCGTTGATTACGCCCGCCAACTTCCATGAAAGGTTCACGGCATCGGCGATTCCCGCGTTCATCCCGTAGCCGGCAAACGGTACCCATATGTGTGCTGCGTCCCCGCACAAGAACACGCGGCGGTCGCGAAACCGATCGGCGATCATGCGGCGGCCGGTCCAGTCCTCCTGTCCAAGAATCTCGAACTCGAAAGTGGATTCCACACCCAGGATTTCGCGGATGCACCGATGGCGGTCGAGTGTCGCCAAGTCCTCGCTCGGAGGACGCCAGTTGTGGACCAGCCATCGCTCTCGGCCGTCGATGGCAAATAGGTAGCCGCTGCAACGCGGGTTGATGGAAACGCTGAGCCACGCCGGTCTTGCCATCATGCCGAGCAGTCGCGACGTACGGATATACGTTGACTGCGTTTGCATCACCACGGCGTCGCCAGTGAATTTCGCGCCCATGATTTGACGAACGATGGAGTGGGCGCCATCACAGCCGACTAGGTAGGTCGCAAAGATCTCACTGACGCCACCGCCGTCGAGGTTCTCGACGGTCGCCCGCACGCCGCCATCGCCCTGCACGAAGTCAACAACCCGCGTGCGGTTCAAGATGGAAAGTCGGGGCGTCGCTACAGCGTGTGCAAACAACACGGGTTCCAGGTAGATTTGGTTGATTCGATGCGGCGGCTCGGGGGTCGGCCACCACGTGTCGGGGCCGGCCTGGGCCGTGTAACGCTTGGCACGACACGGAATCAGGATGCGCGAGAGCTCCATCCCTATCGCGGTGGTTCGGAACGCAACGTCGTTGGGATATTCGGCCGGGAGGCCGGCGTCGCGCACGGCCCGGACTAGTCCGAGCCGACGAAATGTCTCCATCGTCCGTGCCGCGACATGATTGCATTTCACACTGGGCAGCTCGCCCCCTGCGCGCGTCTCAGCGACCGTTACCTGGATGCCGCGCTGCGCAAGATCGATTGCCAGGGTCAGACCAACTGGTCCACCACCGACGATCAGCACGTGCGTATTGATTCGATTGCCCATGGAGGGTGTGATTGGCGGCGACGATTTTAGCCCATGAAACCGCTTCCCCAATGGCCCTTAACGCGAGACTCCTGGAGAACGTCTGCTTTCTGGGTAGGGCCGCATCATCGAAGTTGGGCTACGGGACAAATTGCCCAGTCGAGAAATGTGCTTGCAAGTGACAGGAGAAACGGTAGACAACGACCATACTGTGGCCGACGAACTCATAGACGTTCATGAGGAGCTGGCGAACGCGCGAATCACACGATTCCATTGGGGACTTGCTGCCACAATGGGGGCACTCACCCTGTTCGATGGCTACGACACGTTCAGTCCGGCCTACGTCATCCACTACGTCATGCAGCCATGGAACCTCAAGGCGGGCCAAGCCGGACTCCTCGTCTCGAGCGGACTCGTCGGATTCTTGATCGGCGCGGCCGTGCACGGCTTGATAGCCGACCGCGTCGGCCGGCGCGTGACGTTGGTCGGTGGGCTTTGGATTGCCAGCGTCTTCAGTCTGGTCACTCCAATTCTCGGGACGTCCTTTTGGCCGTTCTGCACGATACGTTTCCTGACCGGTCTGGGTCTCGGTGTGCTTTTGCCCCTCGCGACCACCTACATCAATGAACTCACGCCGCGGCACGCCGCGAATACCTACACGATTTGGGGAGTCGGCCTGGGGTGGGCCGCGGGCGGGAGCTTGGCCGGTGTGGTGGGTGTCTTGGTGACGCCGCACTATGGCTGGAAGAGCCTTTACTGGATCGGCTGTTTCTCATTTGGCCTGATTCCAATTCTCCATCTTACGTTGCCAGAGTCTGTGAAGTTCCTCGCTCTGGGTGGCCGGACAGAGGAGATCAAGGCGATTCTGTCGCGCTTGCGGCCTGAACACGCGGCCCGGTATCGTGACGCGCGGATACCGATGGATTGTCGGGCCACCACGGAAGGCGCGATCGTAACGCTGCTCTCTGAACGCTATCGCGGGACTACGCTTTTCATTTGGACCTCCGCATTCTTTTGCCTGTTTTGCATTTTCGGCCTCTCAGGTTGGATCCCGACTGTCATGCTCCAGCGGGGCGAAACGTTTGCGGCGAGTTTTGGCTTCGGCGCGCTCATGCAGATCGCGGGCTTCCTTGGGGGTCTTGCGTGCGGTTACATTTCCGATCGACACGGATCAAGGCGGGCCATAATTGTCCTCTGGTGGGTTCTAGGAGCCGGGTCGGTGTTTGCCCTCCTGTTTTCTAACAATCACCTTACAAATCTCTCTTTCGTCTCAGCCGCGGGCTTCTTCATCATCGGGGGGCAGTTCGTTCTGAATAACTTCACTGCCAGCGCCTATGAAACCAGGGTCAGAGCGACTGCGGTCGGGATGGAGCTTAGCGTTGGGCGCATTGGAGCAATCCTGGGGCCGTGGCTGACGGGACTCCTTCAAGAGCTGTATGCCGGCCCGACTGCCATGTTCCTGGCGATCACAGTCGCCGCTCTCATTGCGGCCGTGGCTATGGCTCAGGCCCAGGGCGAGAGTCAGCTAGTCCGCCATGAAGGTGGGGGGCGGGAGGCGACGCCGGCGACTGAGGGGCGTCGACTGATGGGAACATCGAAGAATCGCTCATGAGCTAGAAACAGACGCAAAGGCCACGCATCAAGAATAGTGCTCGCCCGGGACACTCGGCGAGAAAATCAGTTCCCCCTGGTGGGACGATCGACGTTGCGACCAGCAGAGGCTGCCCAAGGCTGTCGGACCTGCCTCGGCGTGGGTTCGTGGTACCGTGGCATCCTGACTCGCCCTCATGACGGGCGCTACGGCCAGGAGGGCCGGAAGTAAGGCACGTGGAGCGTCGAGACCCCCGCCGACGCTAGGCGGACGCCGCGGGAAGCGTGAACGGCACATTCAGGACGCCGACTCCGATGTGTTGAGTGCGGATAGAGAGTGGCGGTAGGCTAACGTCACAAAGAGGGGCGCGCCGCCGCTCATGCCGTACGCTAGGTGACCCCTTCATGCGGGGCTTGCCATGACCGAAGTGTGGGGGCAGATCCTCCTTAAAGCCCTATTGCTGTTCACCGTACGTCACGAAGAGTTTCTTCCAGCGGCCCCTCTGCAGTTAGGGACGGCCATCGTAGCCATTCGGACGGAGGATCTGCTGGTGGTGGCTGCGGACAGCAAGACTACGCGCCTCGATGCACCCGACGTATCCACCAACACCTGCAAGATCCAGGAGGCGGCAGGCGTGTTTTTCGCTGTCGCCGGGCTGCGTAGAAGCACGGACGGCGACTTTGACGTTCCGTCCCTGGCCGCCCGCGCTTGCCGGGCGTCGGGTAATCTAGACGATAAGGTTGCGAGCTTCGAGGAAGCCATGCAAGGGCCTCTCAAGGCAGCGCTTGTACAGATTCGTGATACCGCTCCTGACTACTACCGTGGTCGCGAGCGGAGACACGCAGCCTTCGTGGAGGTCGCCTTCTTCGCAAATGAAGCCGGTAAGCCGAGGTTCCTGGTAAGGGACTTCAAGGCGAGGGAATCGGAGCAGAAAGGACTATCGATCGAGGTTGGCGGCGCAGAACTCCCGAGCCCAGGATATGCCTTGATGGGCGAAGCTCGAGAGATGCGGAACTTTTTGGAGGCGAATCCGATAGTCGACCGGATGAACCCCATCGAGGGCGCCCGGGCGGTGCTGGATCGAGCGGCTACCGCCCACCCGGAGACAGTCGGGCTCCCGATCGACATTGTTCAGCTGGACGGTCGGGCCGTCAGATGGGTCGATCGAAAGTCCGAGTGCAGTCACGAGCCTTAGGCCGGACGAGCGTCGAATGCTTTCTCCCTGCGGGCAGTCAGCTCGCGTCTGCGACTCGGGCGGAGCTCTGTCGAACAGGACTTCCACGAGTAAGAGGGGGTCCGAACGATGGGCTACGACCGAGTTGTATCGACAGGGCCAACATGGTTGTCGCTATCGGTAACTCGATCCGAGCGTCTGTTCTAGAGATCCGACGTCCGGCTCACCGACGGTTACCCCGTTAGATGCAAGGAGCATACGATGCCGCACCCCTCACGCCGTCGACATGCTGAGCGGCGGGGGCTTCGTCTCTCGAGGCACCACCCCTTGCCTGACGCCAAGCGCTCATTCTGTGACGCCTTCAGCGCTACGGATAGGCCGATTGACAGCCTTGCACCTGCATCACTTCTCGCCTGACGCGGAGATCGACGGGCAGAAACCAGCCGAGCATGGTATCCAGAAGGGCCCTGTCGCTGTCGGGGTGGCATGCGGGAGTTCTGCACAGAGTTGCCCTCCAGGCGGAGCGGCACTGGCCGGTGACGCAGATGAAACCTCGAGGACGCACGCGTCGTCCCACCCGACGAGGCAGCAGCGGGGATCGGCTGCGCACACGGCCGCCACCTCGGGGCCACAATCGGCGCCTAGGGCGAAGCCCGGCACGCAAGGATCGTGCAGGCACTTGGAGGGGCCGCCGGCAGCCACGCTGGTAGCGGCGTTCCTGGAGCCTCGGCGCGCGCCTTCGGTCTGCGTGCAGGGCACGCTCGTGAGCCGCCGAGTGGAAGCCTCCAGCTTGAACCGCTGTAAGTCCCACGTCCGGACTTCGGACCGCCGGCCGATCTCCCAGGTCGTGAACGTGGTCTGAAACATCGGCGGTGTGGATTGGCAGGAGCCCGAATCCCCCTGGACATCGGTGCGCACCACGTTCTCGCCGGAGTACGTGCCACCACCTTTATAGATCTCAACCGCCGACACGAATCCTGCGGGGTTGGGCCCGGCTACCGCCCGGTCCAGGTCGAGCAGGTTCGTCTCGAAGGGACCGTCGCCGTCGCCGTAGCGTTTCCCGACGATCCCGTTTGCGCCCTGGGCCACCTGGATCCAGAGCGCCTCGCGAAAGCCCGGCATGAATACGTTGTTCTTTGTCCACATCACTTGGCCGCCAACGAAAAATGCCTCGCGGGGCATCCCCACGATCAGCGAAGCTGCGGTGGTGAACTGCGCGGTGGTGTCCCATAGGACGACTCCGCTGGACAAGTTCAATGTGGCCTCGTCGAGCACCGCCGACAGCACCACCGCGTTCAATTGCGCAAGGCAGTTCGCAGTGATGCAGAACTTGAAGTTGCGAACCGTGCCCACGATTCGCGAATGACCGTCACCGACGATCGTAGCGACGTCGGTGATCGCAGCCCAACCGTTCTGCCCGACGATTTGGTACGACTGGTAGCCCCCGGGCGTTCCATCCGGCTCGACCTGTGCCACGAACAACTGTTGTACGCCCGCCGCTGGAATCGAGAACTCGCCGACGCCGATGACCCCTCCCTGCTGCGTGCGGACGACAGCCCGGATTGAGGCATTCGCGGTCGGCGGCAGGTTGTGATACGCGACCACCCACTGCTTGTTACCCTCCGCGCCAACCTTGCCCAGCCATGGCTCGTAGCCGATGAAGGGCTGGCTGTAGAACGTCCCGCCGACGAGGAAACTGCCGTCCAACGGATCGACCGCGAGCGCTACTCCTTGCGCGTAGGTCCCGGGTGTCCCGTCAGCATTTGTAATCAGGAACTCTTGCCCCCAACGGAATACCCCCTTGGCGTCCAGCTTGATGATCTTGGGAACAATCCGGCTAGGATCCGTGCTCATCGGCGAGTCACCGAAGAGGACGAATCCCCCATCGCGAGTCTGGCGCACCACGCGCCAGATATTGCGACCGTAAGAGTGCGCC
Organism: Vicinamibacteria bacterium; assembly: GCA_035570235.1. Taxonomy (NCBI): domain Bacteria; kingdom Pseudomonadati; phylum Acidobacteriota; class Vicinamibacteria; species Vicinamibacteria bacterium. The sequence continues at coordinate 33,961 of DATMML010000064.1, forward strand.
CACAGCACCTTGCCGTTGGGAGCGAGCCTGGTGAGGATGGTGGTGGAGGTGGGCTGAAAGCCTGAGAATCCAAGCAAGGCGTAGCCGCCGTCCTCTGTCGGGCAGATCGAGATGGCGAAATCCCAGAGATCGACGGTATTGTAGATTCGATTGAACGGCTGGGCCGCAGCGTTTCCGATCGCAAGCAAAAGACAGGCGGCGAGCGTCTTGCGCATGACAGCTCCCTCTCTTTATGCTCTCGTCACCCCATCACTGGTTTGGCGCGAGTCGCTCCAGCGCGGCGGCAAATGCATCAAACGGCTGAGCCCCGCTGAGAACTGCGATGTTCGTGAGTTGATCGCCCTCAACCCGGCCCAGGAGGAAGTGTGGGGTGCCCGCGACGCCAGCCCTTTCCGCCACGGTCACGTCCTCCTTCAGGCGCGAGCTTGCTTCCGGCGACCCAATACACTCAAGGAGTGCGGCCGAATCGAGGCCCACGGATCTTGCGATTTCGCGGTACGCGTCTGCCGCAAGCTCAGTTTGGTGATCGAAAAGGGCGGAATAAACCGGCCAGAACAGGTCCTTCCTCCAGGCGCACACTGCGACGAGTGCCGCCTGCCGCGCCTCGGGATGCACTCCCTCCAGGGGGAAGTTCCGGAACCAATATCTGGCCTTTCCACTGTCGATGAAAGTGGTCTTGATGCGGGAAAACGTGTCGTTGTGGAACCGCTTGCAGTAGGGGCATTGAAAGTCCGCGAACTCAACGATGCCGAGTCTGGCTTCGGGCTTTCCCAGGACGGGCGCGTCCCCTAACGAAACTCGAGCGGGCGCTGGCGGCGCCGGGGGCGTGCGGAGGCTCCTGACATCAGCCCTAAGCGCCCTCAGCTCCTTGATGATCTCCTGGAGCTGTCGGACGATCTCGTCCGTAGCCACTGCTGGTGGCGTTGAACGCTCGGTCGCTTCCTGACCAACAACCGGCAGGGCCGGAAGGACAGTCAACAGCAAGCCGGTAGCTACTAAAAGGGACCGCGTAACTGACATCGCCATTTCCCCCTATCCTGTGGCGTTCGCCGAGAGCCTGGCCCCCGTTGGATCGGTACCATCGCTTCTGCAGAGATCCCGTTCCGATCGCCTTTCACGGAAGACGGTCGAGCCTGTCGGATCAGTCGGACATAGCCGCTAGTCCCTGCCCTCTGAACCGGTCGACGCCAAGAGAGTCGGCCTCACGGGGCCTCAACTGCTCAGCTCGCGCACGAGTTGCTCGACCTTCGCGCGCTCTCTCGGGTCGATCTCGAGGCGAAGTGCCTCGCGGAAAGCGCGGAGAGCGTTGGGGCGGTCGTCGAGCTGAAAGAGGTAGACGGCACCGAGAGTCTTCCAGACATCGCCGCGAGCGGCGGAGAGGCGCAGGAGCACCTCGTACAGTTGCGCCGACTCGCGGTAACGGCCCAGCTGGTAGGCGGCTCGAGCGGCGTTCTCAAGAGGCAACGGGTCCGCAGGGTTGCGTCGTGCCGACTCGCGAAAGCTCGCCAGGCCATCCGCAACCCTGCCGCTCTCGGCGAGTGCCACGCCGCGTTCTAGCAGTACCGCTGGCGCGTGACAACCAGCCGCAAGCGCCTCATCCAGCACTTGCAGGGCCCCGGCGCGGTCGCCCCCGTCGCGCAGCAGGCGCGCCAGATTCGAGGCGGCCACCGGCTGCGTCGGATCGAGTGACAGAGCGCGGCGGTACTCCTGCATCGCCTCGTCCTTCCGCCCCAGCCTTAGCAGGGCGCCTGCGATGTTCGCCACCGGCACCGCGGACAACTGGTGCTCCTGCGCCGCGCGGCGAAAGGCGGCCAGTGCGGCCTCGTGCCGGCCGGCATCGCGCAAGCATTCGCCGGCGAGCGAAAGGGCAGGAAAATTGTGCGGGTCGCCTTGCACGATGGCTTCCAGCTGGGGCAATACCTCCGGACACTTACCCTCCTGCACCCGTTGAACCGCCCGGTGGAGCTCCTGTGCAACTGCCGTCATGGAGCGCGGGTCGGGTAGCTTCTCTCTGACCCGGCTGCCACCCCCAGCCTCCAAGTAACCGAGACTCGCGAGATGCTCGCGCTGCTCGGCAGAAAGCACCATATCTGGCCGCACGTCGGGCTCGAGGCTTTCGCCCATTCCGGCGAGCATAAGGTCCAGGCGCTGCTTCCACCGCGCTGCTTCCACCGGCAGTGCGTTTACGACATCAAACGCCTCGCCTGGATCCTCCGCGCGCCGGTACAGGCTGTCGTGTGGGCCACGAATGTAGAAGAAGCGACCGTCAGAGAGCGCCCGAAGCGGATACCATTTGTAAGCGAAGAAGGGCAGGAAACTCTCCGTGTAGCTCGGCCTATCGCACCCCGATCCTGCCGGCAGGGGTGACAACGTGGCACCGTCGAGGTCCGTGGGCAAAGCGAGACCGGCCCAGCTAAGGAGCGTCGGCGTGACGTCCGCTGTGCGAACCAGGCAGTCCACCACACGCCCGCTTGGCACATCCGGTCCGGCGAGGAGGAGGGGTACCTCGCGTGCGCCACGATATGGCAACAGTCCGTGGGTCAATTCGCCGTGCTCGCCGAGCATCTCGCCATGGTCGCCCACGACCGCCACATCGACGTCGCTCGAAAGCTTGCCCAGCAGAGCTCCAAGCTGCTCGTCAACATAAGCAATTTCACCGTCGTAGAGCCGATGCGGACCGCTGATCGAGTCGGCGAAGCGAGTAGGCGGGCGATACTCCTCGTGCGCGTCAAAGTAGTGCACCCAGACGAAGAACGGAGGCCGTAGCTGGGCGAGCACAGCAAGCGCGGCCGCCGTGGTGGCCTCGGCCTGGCGTTCGCTCACGTCCGTAGATGCGGCGTAACCGGTGCCGAGGTCGTCGTCGTAGATGCGGAACCCACGGTCGAGACCGTGGCGACGGGCGAGGACTATCGCTGAGACAACTGCCGCGGTGTCGTAGCCCGCGGCGCGCAGCCGTGAGGCCACGGTCTCCACTCGGGCGGGCAGCGCAAACGTACCGTTGTCGCGCACACCATGGCGGGGCGGGTATAGACCCGTCAAGATGGTAGCGTGGCTGGGTAGGGTTATCGGTGCCGCAGTGTCGCAATGCGAGAAGCGAACTCCGCGGCGGGCGAGTGCGTCGAGGTTGGGGGTGCGGGCGTACGGCCAGCCGTAGCAGCCAAGGTGATCGGCGCGGGTCGTGTCGAGTGTGATCAACACCAGGCTGCGACCAGCCGCTGGCGACGGCATGGCCCACCCAGCGACTGCGGCCAGGAAAAGCAGGGCGGACAGCGGGCAATTCGCTCGTGACATCCTGGTGCGTGTGGGCAGTGCGGTATCCGCCCCCTTCACCATATGCTCTGAACCCGTCTCAATTCTGACCGTTTGTCAGTTGTCGATGCTAACCAACCTCCACTTCCTCTCGAGCGGAGACGTGGCAAGACCCTGTGACCAGAGCCGGCTCATGTTGCGCCAGCCAGGTAGTCCATCACTCCAGTCAGCGCCCCTTGATGCTTCCCTCTTTCCCCAGGTCAGCAGGGGCTAGTTCTGCACTGTCCCTACGACAGCCTGGAGAGCGAGCAGAAACTCCCGGTGAGCCTTCTCGAGCCCTGGGATGGACGCCATATTGCGCTCGATCGCCTCCGCGGCCTTCAGCAACTGCCCACGGTCCTTGTCCAGGGACGCCGCGGTCTCCTTGAAGCAGCCTCCCAGCTCACGGAGCAGACCTAAGTAGCCATCTCCTTTGCGCTGGGCGTAACCGCTGATGAACTCGCGCGACGCCTGAACGACGCGGTCGGAGCACTTCAACCCGTGAAGCCCGGGACGGGTCCGGTACAGTGCTTCCTGCCAGCGGACCATCTGGAGGATGTCGCCGGGGTCGCCTTCACCCTTCTGAAGCATGGTCGAAAAGGAGTCCAGCCGCTGGAGCAGGATGGCATGCTCGGACAAGGCCTGTTCTGGCTGGTTCTTGGCGACAGCGTCGGAGAGATCCTTGAGCGTCTTCAAGGCGCCGAAGGCATCTCCCCCGCCCTTTGCCACGAACGGCTCGAGGATGGCGATGATCGGCTTCACGTGCTGCTTCATGAAACCGACGTACTGGGCCGGTGAGATTTCCTTCTGATGCAAGAGCTTCTCGGCCACCTCGGCCTCGGTCTTTGCAGCGTTGGCACCGAAGGCCGCGGCCAGCCGGTTGAAGACCTGGACGTGGTTGCTCAGGACATCCTGGATGGCCACGCTGACGGAAACCGGCTGCGCCAAGATGGTGAAGGCGTTCATCGGATGCCCATGTTCCAGCTCGAGGAAGTGGATTGGGACCGCGTCGGCGGTTGATACCTGGTATTTGACGGCGATCCAGCGGTTTTCTCCGGGCTGCACGTTCTCGAGCGTAATTGTGCCGCCGGGCCGGAATTCCACTGTCTTGCCCCCCACGATCTCGATCTGCGCCCCCTGCAACTGGTCCTTCGCGGGCGAGTCATAGTTCAGAACGATGTTCCGTGGGAAGAAGGCGGCGTTGTGAAGGAGCGCGAAGTGGATGCCGGTGAAGTGCGCCACGTTGTGGCTGACGTTCAGGTTCCGTTGCGCCTTGTTGTTGTCCAAGATAATGAGGGACTGCCCGTCCGAGGCGCCCGGGCTTTGCCCGTTCAGGCTCGGCGACTTGTAGGGGTCGTCGGGTGTCGAGATCTGGACCGCGATGCAGGCGTGGGTAGAGGCGGTGGCAGGCTGATTCCAGTAGGAACTCTGCACCAGGCTTTGGTCGGCCGCCGCGAAATTCAGCGTGGCCGTGCCCACCGACGCGAAGTTGCTGCCCGCGCCGAAAGGCGACACCAGGAACTCCGCGGTGACGGTTGCGGTCGATCCGGTTGCGTTGCGGCTGACGCGGACGAAGCCGTAGTTGTCACCCAACGTTCCGGCGCCCGCAAACATGTTGTCCGTGGGGTACCAGTCGTTCACTGGAGTGCCGGGGGTGTTGCTACCGCGGTTCCACACGTCACTGCTGTAAGCCCAGTTGGTGGTGTAGTTTGTGGATGGTTCTTGCCCGAGGTCGTGACTGAGGGCCGTGTCGGTCCAGTCCCGCACATAGAAGTCCTTGTCGCCGGGCAGCTGAGTGACGGCGGTGGCGCAGCCGCTCATGGGGCTCACGCAGGAATCGTTGGCCGTCGCCGCCTGGATGCGGTAGTAGTAGGTCGCCCCGTGGACCACCCCGTTGTCGGTATAGGTCAGCGTCGGCGCAGTCACGGTGGCGATTCTCGTGAAGCCCGCGCTGCAGCTCGTCTCGTTACGGAAGACGAAATAACGCGTGGCATTGAGGCCGCCCGTGGTCCAGTTCAACGTGACCTGCTGGTTGTTAGCGGCGGCCGTGAGGGTTGGAGTAGTCAGGGAGGGGCACGAGGTCTGGTTCTGGTTAGCGGGGTCACCAGCCAGACCGCACGCGATGCCGTGGCGGTTGAGGGCCGCGAAAATCGCTGCCGCGTGCGGTGTGCCGTTCGCCGGACCGTCACCGTCATCGTCGATCGCGCGCAGGACCGTGTACAGGCTGCCAGCGCCACATCCGTTGGAGGTCTTGGTCGTGGTACCCGTGCACGTGTACATATTCGTGGACTGGGGCATGCCAGTATAGAAAAGCCGGTCCTCGAGCTGCCATGCGCTGACGATGTCCAGGTTGGTTGGGGCGGCTACCAGGTCCCGGTTCACGAGGTCCCAGAGGGCTTGGGTGGGGATGCCCGATTCACAGTGGTCTTCCCAACCGCAGGGGCCGTTGTACGGCCCAGGTGCGCAGGTATACCCGGGGTTCACTTGCCCGTTGTTCTGGGGTGTCCACGCCGTCGGATGGGTGTGCTGAGCCCAGTCGGCATCCCTGACGCCCGTGCAAGCTGTGCATGCATCTCCGTAGCCCCCGCAGTTGCTGCCCCCAAGGAAGCCGCTGCCAGTGCAAGACTGGTGGGTCTGCAAAATGGCCGTCCAGTCGGCGCGCGACTCAATGGGCTTGTTGTCTGTCCCCGCTCCGGAACCATCGTTCGAATCCATGCCGTGTCCCCACTCGTGCATCGAGACGCCCGGGAGTTCACCTGTGTTGTTGCAGCCACCAAAGGCCTGGTAGAAGTTGAGCTTGGTGCCATCCCAGAAGGCGTTGCACGTGCCGGTTAAGTTCACGACATCCGTAAGTTGGGCCTGAAGCCATGCGTTGGTCGGTAGGTAGCTGAAGCCCTTCATCTTGATCTGAGTGACGTTCCAGTCTTGAGTGCGCGCGGAGTGGGTGTTTCCAGCCCCGCCCACGCCGGGCGTCGTGCAGTCCGTCCCAACACCCGCCTGGTTGGCAAAATCAATGAGACCGATTGGGTTCCCCGCGCGCGAGATGGCTCCGCAGTTGTCGGTAATCTTCACGCCGCCAGCAACCCCAACCCCGGGGCAGCCGGTCATGGTGGACGTTCCGCCGACTCCGGGGAAATTGCCCGATGTGTCGGTGCAGATCGCTGCACCGTAGTCGGTGTCGGCGAAGGGCTCGGTGACCTCGGTCTGAGGCTTGTCGGTTTTGTAGACTCCTCCCTGAATGTGCCCGTACGCGTTGGTGTCGATGAAACGGACGAGGTCGCCCGTGTTCGCATTCACGAGCGCCTCCCAGCTTCCTAATACTCCCGGCCGCTGAAACGCGAACTTGTAGACGAGCATGTACCCGATCATCTTACCGAAGGGCACCTTGGGCGCGTCCGGGTCGAGCCCCGGGGGCGTAATGGGAATAATCCCTAGGGAACCTTGGTCGAGCCATTTGTCCCTGTCCATGCCGCCGACATAGGACTCCAACCTCGCCTTCGCTCGATCGAGGGGAAGAGTGGGCTTTGGGTCCAGTTTGATGTCCCCAATGTTCGTCACTCCCACCTGAATGAGGTTGCCGTTGTTGATCGCGAGGAAGACCGACCCCCCTTCCACGGGCACCCCGCCGTGGGCCCACTGGAAGCGCACGAAGTAGACGGAGTTGCCGACCGGCACCGTACCTACAGGGTCCAGAACAAGCTCCTCCGGGTTCACCTGCAAAGCAACCCGATTGCGCACCAGGAACTCCCTGGCCAAGGATTCCATCTTGGCTCTAGGTATGCAGGAGGGACGATCGCAGTCCGCCCCGAAATCCTGCCACCGCAGCTTGTTCGCTGGGCCGGGGATGAACGGGATGGCACCGCCCTCGACGAGGTTCGCCCGACCGGTCCGCTCGTCAATCAGGAAGCGCCAAGACGAGCCGTACTCAGACTGGAAGCGCTTGATATCAGCGCGGTACGCGAGAGGCTCTTTGACCGCCTCCGCGTAGGTCAGCGTCCGCGAGACGCGCAGCTCCCGCTTTGCCATGACAAGCTTGTCCAGGGGTGAGGGGGCCTTTTTCACCACCTGCGCCAGTGCGGGCACAGCTAGGACGGCCAAGACCAGGCCCAGGACAACGCCCCGCGTGATTGGACCCTTGCGGCCGTTCATAGAGCTCATAAGTGAGCCTCCCCCTTCAATTCAGTACGCGTCTATTGGAACAACTGGGAGGGATCCGACGGCTACAAAGGGCCCGATGGGTCTACCGGATGAGCGGCTATTTATCACTTCCCGCGTACTCTGTCAACACAAAAAGCGTTTCCATTCCAATCGCGTCATCCCGAGCTGGTTTCCGTCCTCCAACCGGCCAAAGACTCCATACCCTGAGCGCGCTCGTTGGCGGCGAGCGAGGCCGAAGAGTCCACTCCCGATCAGGACCTCATCGCCTGTGGAACTGTGGGTTCTGCCGGCGGCGCAAGTCGAGGACCCGACGGTGCGCAAGTGTAATGGAGACGGCGCGGATGACTCGCAAGCATAGGCGCGGCGATCGCCAGACGATCTAGCAGCTCTGCGGCCTGGCTAGCGGCCGGGGAGTCTGCGAGTCCCAGGCTGTACCCCATCGCCAGCATTTCGCGGAGCCCAGCAAAGTCACGTTGGCTCGCCCTCCGGCGCAGGGCGATAGCGAGCAGGAGCCCCGCAATGGCGTTCCGCTCGGGGGTCGCGAGTCGATCAAATTCTTCCCGCCAATGCGTCCTGTGTCCATCAGCATCCAGACACTGAAGGATTTTGGTGGTGCCATCCGCTGTGAGCTTACCGGGCGGGATTTCTACGGGCGGCGTTCTTCCGGGCTGCAGCGCGGCCGCGCACAGCAGACCCATCACGTAGGCCGTGTGATACGCGGTCGCGAGCAGGTAGTCCGACCGCTCATCGCCCTTCAGCTCATCAAGGCGTTGCAACTTCGTGCTTTGCGAAGGCAAGAAGCCCGCCCGGTCCTCAACGCGAGCAAGCACGCGGAAACCAAAAGCTGCGGCGGCACTCCACGGTCCTCCGGTGAGGGGCCAAGCCAAAATGACCTCCCCGCCCAAGTCGTAGTCCTCCTCGTCCAGGCACCGGCCGAGCGCCGCTTCCGCTTCTGCAAGAATTGCCGAAATGGGGCGGGGCAACCTGCGCGGTAGGAGATTCAAGTCGGTCACGTACATCAAGGCGTGTGTGAAGGCGTAAACGTCGTCCCGGCTACCGCTAAGCAAATCCATGCGCCGGCCTAGAACCGAGTCTCGGGCCGCTGCCCGCTGCTCCACGCCAGAATTTGATCGTGAACCGCCCCACATCACTTCGAGCCACCGCTGTTCGAGAACGCGGTGAGGCAAACGTTCGCGCCCAGCGCGCACCTGGGATTCAAGACTCCGCCCCAGCACGGCGTCAAAGCCCGGATCCAGATAACCAAGCCTTGTCAGGCATATGTGCGCCTGCGCATAGTCAATGGCCAAGGCGGGCTCCACGCATAATGCCAGGAGCATGCGCTCGCAGCGCGCAAGGGGGATGAGGCGCTGAGCGAGGCAGCGAATTCGTTCCTTCACTTCGGAATACTCGCCCGCCGCTGAGGCGCTCAGCAGGAGAAGGGCCGTCTCGGCTATCACTTTTTCGGGACGGAGGCTGTGTCCCGGCTCGCTGGGGTCGGTGTACCCCTTGGCCGCGAGCCGGTCCACCGCCTGCTTCGCTATGTCGAGAGCATGGCTGAGGCGCCTTGCCAAGTCCGCGGTGCTCCAGCTCGCGGTTGTTCCGGGCCGGGACTCCGTCGTGGGCCTCCCCATCGCCACGCTCCCCCGCAATTGGCGGTCGGTTACGACTGTATTTCGCCAGTCGCAGCGCGAAGCGCCCCCAGGTTCTCGACCGGACCTCCGGTGTTACCGTGGACGATGAGGACATGGACAAAGTACCGCATGGTCCCGCAGAAGCCCTCCCAAGGCTCGTCGGCGAGCGACACTGAAGGTCCTAGCTCGGCAACCAGCTTTCCGATGGCCGCAAAGTCCACAGCTTTACTCTCTAGCGCTTTCTTTACGATCTCTTGGTGATTGATTCGGACACTCACGTTCGCCTCCCTTTCGTCGAAATTTGAAATTTGAGCCGATCAAACAGAAGCAGCTTCACGCACGAGTTTGGTGGGGCTCGGGGCACAAGCGTTTCACCGCAGAAAGGGGTAACGAACCAACGGGCAAGCTCACCAATGAGCGGGGGGGTGTAGCCGGGCCGGCGGCTGGGCTGCTCCCGGATATTGTGGCGGAACAACACGCTTTATGGTTACAATCCGGTTCCGACCTAAGAGAGTGGCTTTGGCGCGGCAGGTCTTCGACGCCGTTTATCTCGAACGGCTGCGCGGCGGGGACCGCGAGACCGGCAGGCACTTCTACGCCTACTTCGCCGAGCTGATTCTTATCAAGGTAAGGGCGCGGCAACGCTCTTCCTCCTTCGCTGAGGACGTCCTTCAGGAGACGCTCGTTCGGGTGCTCCGGGTGGTGCGCTCTCAGGAGGGACTGCGGGATCCAGGGTCGCTCGGCGCCTTCGTCAGCTCCGTCTGCAACAACGTGCTGCTCGAGTTTGGCCGCGCCGAGGGCCGCCACCGACCGCCTCTCGTGGAACCAGCTCCCCTTCCGGACCCGACGCCCAATCAGGAGATGCGGCTCATTACCGAGGAGAGAAAGCACGCGGTGCGACGCGTGATCGACGGGTTGCCACCCAAGGACCGTGAGCTGCTGCGCGCCGTGTTCTTGGCGGAGCACGAAAAGGACGTAGTCTGTCAGCAACTTGGTGTCAGCCGAGACTACCTCCGGGTCTTGATCCACCGGGCCAAGAACCAATTTCGGGCCCTCTACCTGCAGCAGGAACAGGGGCCCGCTTCGCACTCTGAAGCTGGTCGCCGGCCTTCCCGGCGATCCGTGGGGGGGTGATCATGGATCACGAGGAAGCGACAAGCACCAGAGCTGCCGAAAGCTACGTCCTGGGGGAGATGACCCCTGAGGAGAGGGACCAGTACGAGGAACACTTCTTCAGCTGCCCGGAATGCGCGGAGGAGGTGCGAGCCGCGGCCATCTTCTTGGAAAACGCGAAGTCGGTCCTCGCGGTGAATCTGCAAGAGGGCAATGAGCCGAACCGTGGACCCTGGTGGACGGGAAAGCGTGCCCTGTTCTGGCCCCTTCCACTCGGAGCAGCCGCCGCTCTTCTCGTTCTCCTCGGCGTCGTGGGTTACCAGAGCCTGATCGTTCTGCCATCCTTGAAGGACAGACTCCGAGAGGGCACGGCCCTCCAGTCTGCCCCCTGGTACTTTCTCTCCATCTCCCGGAGCGAGCTGCCGATCGTCACCGTTTCTGGTCAGCAGCGAATGGTCGGGCTGACGCTAAGCAAGAGTTCCGACCGTTCATTCCCCTCGTACCTCTGCGAGGTCCGGAACGCCGCCGGCCAAATGGTTATATCGGCTGTACTTCCCGCTCCGCCTGCTGGAGACGAGCTTCAAATCCTAGTCCCTACTGAACGCCTTCGGCCAGGGGCCTATGTTGTCGCGGTCGCTGGGCTCGATCCGTCGGCCGGCTCGGCTCCAGCATCCGCCTTTGCCCGTTACCACTTCACCTTCGATCGTCTAGAGAGAGGAGATACGAAAAGATGAGCGCAAAGACTGGAGGTGCCCGGCGGTTCATTTATCGGGCGAACGCGCTAGCCTTCGCCGGCACGATCACCCGGCCGGACAGTGCGGTCCTCGAGGCCCAGGCCAGCATTTCGCTTCCATCCATCGGCGGGCGCGCCGCCGCGAGAGTAGACGGTTTCAGATACCCGAACCTGATGTCCTTCGGCGCCGCCTCCAGCGTTGTGATCGGGAGCGCCAACGGCTCCATCCACAACACGGTCACCACCGTCATCGTCGACGACCTGAACATCCGCGGCGTGGTTACTGCAGACCGAGTCGTTGCCCAGCTCACGTCATCGCAGGACATCGACGGCACAAACGAGATCGGCATCCTGCCGCGCGGGAGCTACTTCGTAAACTTGCGCATTGAAGGTTTCCCGATCGAACTCAAGGCTGAAACCCCCCTCCTGGAATGCGATACCTTCCTCCGGCTACAAAAGGAGTGGCAGAAGGTCGGCTCGCGGGACGGCGACAGCAAGGACCCTAACGCGACCGAGGGTCGCCCGCTCCTCTCATCGTTGTTCGCTACTCCGGATCTGAGTGGGACGACCCTACACGCCCATGGAAGCAGTGGATGTGCGATCAAGGTCCCAGGCTTCGGGGATGTCTTTCTGGGAGAATACCTGATCACTCCGTCGTCACGGCACCTCACAATGGTGCGCGTTCACATGGGATCGCCGGTCGGCGGCGTCATGGTCTGCGGCGACGTGGGGGGCAATGGCAGCGTCTACCCGTGAAGCGGTCGGTCGTTCTACTCCTCCTTGGCTTCGCAGCGTGTAGGAGCGAGGTTGAGCTAGAGGCACTCCAGCGGACTGGATACGAGGACCTCCAACATGGCGATCTTAAGGCCGCCCAGGGGCGTGCCGAGGAGGGATTGCGCCGGACTGGCCGCCCGCAGGACGCGGCATGGCAATGGCGGTTCCGGATCCTGAAAGCCGAGGTCCTGGTAAGCCAACGACGCAACGCCGAGGCCCTGTCTACTGTCGTGGCGGAGCCACCAGCGGGCCTCACGTTCGAGTCAACTCACGTCCGGGCCTTGATGACGCGAGGCTACGCGCAGTGCCTGGCTGCGGAAAGAGCGGAGCAGCGTAGCCAAGCCGCAGCTGACCTCGCGGCCGCCGACCGCCTTGCCCGCCAGCTGGCCGCTGCTGAGCTCGTCGCCGATGTCCTCCTGCGAAGCGGCACTTGCGCCTCGCTTGGCCGCGACTACCCGGTCGCCGACCGTCTCTTCCGTGAGGCACTCGCCATCGCTCGCACCGAAAAGCGACCCTTCCTCGAGGCCATGGCCGCCGGGAGCCTCGGAAACCTTTGCCTAAGAAACGGCCGGTATGACGAGGGGGCGGACTGGCTGAAGAAGGCTTTGGAACTTGCCTCCGCTCTGAAGGCCGAGAACATTACCCTCAAGACTTTGGTCAACCTCGGCTGGTGCCACTACAAACTGGGCGACTTCGAGCGAGCGCTTGACTTTCTTCGACGCGCGGACTCGCTCGCCCTTGCCCGCGGCTATACCGGAGACCGTTTGGCGGGCCTGACGGTGACGGGTAACGCCTACTATCGACTGGGGGACTTGACGAAAGCCGTTCAAGTGTATGACTCGGCGCTGCCGATTGCGCGCACGCTGGGTGACAGGGGCGAGACGTCCACGCTTCTCGCAAACCTTGGGATCCTCGCCCTCGAGCGAGGGCGCTACGACGAGGCGGAATCTCACGTGCGGGAGGCTCTTAGTATGGCGAGCGAGATCGGAGACGCCCTGGGAACCCTGCGCTCGATGCTCACGCAGGGCGAGATCCTTTTTGCACGTGGCCACCGGTCCGAGGCCGAGGCGATCTACCGCCAGGTCATCGACGCTCCTCTGGACGACCCCGAGCTCCACTGGGAAGCTCGGGCGGCTCTGGCCCACCTCCTGGCAGGAGCTCGGCGGCCCCTCGAGGCGGAAACCGAGTTTCGGAAAGCCTTCGCCATCATGGAGCAGTCCCGTTCCGAGCTGCGGAAGGCGGAAGACAAGATCTCGTTCTTCTCGGGCGTGAAGCACTTCTACGAAGGCTACGTGGACCTGCTGGTCCAAGCAGGACTCCCGTGGCAGGCTCTGCAGGTCGCAGACGAGGGCCGGGCACGCTTGATGCGCGAAAGGCTCGGGACCGACAATTCCGTCCTAAGGATCGAGGGAGAGCGCCTAAGAGAGCTGGCGCAAACCCTCGACGCCGTGCTCTTGTGCTACTCGACGGCCTCGAAGCGCTCTTTCCTTTGGTTGGTGACGCCGAACCGGCAGGATTTCCACGTGCTTCCAGATGAGGAGATCCTTCGTGAGCACGTAGCCAGCCACCAGCAGCGCATCCGGAGCTCGCGCGATCTAGTCGTCGAAGCGGCCCCCGAGGCACAATGGCTGTACCATGCGCTGTTCGGTCCTGTTCAGCCCCTGATCCCGCGTGGCTCGCGGGTGATCGTAATCCCCGACGGCCCGCTCCACTCGCTGAGCTTCGAGACGCTGGTTCGCCCGGATCCAAAGCCTCATTACTTGATCGAGGACGTGACGCTCGGAGTGGCTCCTTCGCTCGGTCTGCTCGCCGCCGGCGCAACGCCCTCCCGCCGGCGCGTGGGCCGGAGGGCCGTCCTCATCATAGGTAACCCCCTCGCGCCAGACGAGGAGTTCCCGCCCCTCGCGTGGGCCGACCGCGAGGTCCGAGGCATCGCCGACCAGTTCGATCCCTTGGAGCGCGTCGTGTACTCCGGCGCACAGGCCAATCCGTTCGTCTACCGGAATGCGGACCCCGGGCACTTCTCGCTCATCCACTTTGCCGCCCACGCCAAGGCTAACCCCGACATCCCCCTCGACTCGGCGGTCATCCTCTCGAGGAAGGACGACGCCTACAAACTCTACGGTCGGGAGATCATGGAGATCCCCCTCCGAGCCGAGTTGGTAACGCTATCCGCCTGCCGCAGCGCCGGCTCGCGCATCTATAGAGGGGAAGGGCTCGTGGGTCTGGCCTGGGCATTCCTTAGCGCCGGAGCGAGGAGTGTGATCGCCGGGCTTTGGAACGTCGAGGATGCCTCCACTTCGGAGCTGATGGTGGACCTCTACCGGGGAATCAGAAAGGGCGAGTCGCCCGCGGAGGCTTTGCGCGAGGCTAAACTCTGCCTGCTGCGCTCCGATGGCGCTTACCGCAAGCCCTTTTACTGGGCCCCCTTCGTGCTCTACACACGCAGTCCTGAGCGCTCTCCCGAAGTCTCCCGGGTTCCGTAAGTCGCGTCCTTCCCCGGTCGTTAGCTTCTGCAACGCTTCACTGCTGTGCTCTTCAGATCTTGCGTCCATGGAACATCCCGAGGATGAGAGGGCCGCTTTCTGAAACGCTCCGAGGGATCCCCGCACCAAACAGGAAAGGGAAGGCCGGAGCGCAAGAACCCGGCCGTGGAGGTGGCCGTGCCGGAATCACAAGGCAACGTTAGGCTCGCGGTGCTAGCCACCCTCATCAGCGCGGTCGGATCCGTCGTCGTGGCCTACATTGGCATCCTTCCCCAGATCGAGAAGCCGTATCTCGCGCGGATCAAGGATCAAGAAAAGAACCTAAAGGACCTCAGAGACAAGTTCGGAGTCGAGCATCGAACCTCGGAGGCGCACCTTCGTTGGACAATCAGCGGAAGAGTGAGGCGCGCCGGGGCGTCGGATGCCCCAGGCCAATACGAGGTGTACCTGGTAGCTGGCAACAGCAACGTGGCGAGCCCTGGCGACGACGGGAGGTTCACCTTCGACGGAGTCTTCCCGGGCTCGTACTCACTGATTGTCCGCGACATCGCATCGCCCTCTAACCAGACCGCGCGCGGACTCATCACGCCGTCCGATCGAACCGGTCGTCTTGAGTCCCACGGTGCGTTTGTTGAGTACGACGTGGTTCAGGAGCCAGATCGAGCAACAGAAGCTCGCACGGTGCAACCCACGGGACCAGTGGCGGCTCAGGCAGCTCTTGCCCACACCGACAACGGAGGACTCCAGTGAGACACGCTCTCCTCTCCGCCTGTGCCGTCGTTCTCCTGTTGGCCGGCCTCGCTCCCACCACCACGACAGGGCAAGATGCAGCATCCCGCGTCCGGGGGTCTGTCCTCACGCCCTCGCGAAGGCCCGCCGCATCGCTATGGGTGGTCCTGGAGCAACAGGGCCACGAGAGCGGGCGGGCTCTGACTGCGGACGATGGGCGTTACTATCTCTCTCGCCTGCAGCCTGGACCCTACACGATCCTGGTGAAGCGGGGGCGGGCCACCCTTTACCGGGCCCAGATCCGCCTGCCCGAAAACGAGGTCTACGACATCGTGCTGCCCTAGTCCCTTCCCAGAAGAAGGGCCTCACAGGGCCCGGCTATCCGGTAGCGAGTCCTGCACAAAGGAGTCTCAGTTGCAGGGCAACGACGGCAAGGAGTTTGAGAGGCGCCGAGTGCGGTCCGACAGTCAGCCCCTGGGCGCCACCTTCTCGCGCGTTCACCGCTGCCCTCGCGTGCCGGGCCATCCATCGTTCGGTGCTCCAAGGGCAGTGGGCGTGGTTCTTTCTCAAGACCGGGACCCCGGACCAAGAAGGGAGAGCGAAGGCCGGGCGCAAGAGGCCCCTATCCAGGGCATTGATCCGCCACCACTTGGCGCAGCCCTACCGAAGCTTACTGTGCCCTCCTACTTCTAGTTGGTGCGGGCCCCTGGTTCGTTTCGGCCCAAGGTTTACTGAAACGTTTGTACCTCCGGTCCCACCAAGCTTCTAGCAAGGCCAGTGTCCTGATTTGAGAGATTCCTTTCCAGAAGCGAACGACGGTTTCACGGCTCTGATCGGCCGCCTGGTCCCCGAATGCCTTGCGGTTGGCCAGGGTGAGCATCGATTGACGCCGTCAGCGAAGGGGCTCCCTGATCCTGGAGCCGCCCAGTACGGCAGGAGGACGCCATGACCCTATGCGGAGAGACATCCCCAGCGATTCACAAAAAAGCGTGGAGTGTCCTGACGGCGCTCTTCCTCAGCCTGCTGTGTCAAACGACATATGCCTTCACCACCATTGCCACCGGGCTCAACGCCGCCATTGGCGTGTCGGCTGATCCATCGGGCAACGCCGTCTACTTCACGGAGTGGAACACCGGCGCGCTCAAACGCATCACTCTCACCCCGGGTTGCGACGCCACCACGCCGTGTCCGGTGACTACGGTCGCGGGCGGCTTCAGCCACCCCGAAGATGTGGCGCTCGACACCGATCACGGCGTCGCATATGTCACCACGCGCGATGACCCGGGTACCACCGGCGCCTTATGGCGCGTGGATCTCACCACCGGCATTCGAACGCTCATCACTTTCAATCTGGGTGCGCCACACCAGATTGTTCTCGATATTGCCACGGATACCGCATACGTCATTGGCTTCGACGCCGGTCGTCTGTGGAAGATAGAGCTCGCGACGGGCTCCAAGACCACCATCATGTCGGGCCTCGGCCATCCTGTCGGTCTCGCCCTCACCGCCGATCGAACGCGCGCCTACGTGACGGAGCAGACACCCGCGCGCCTCGCGGAGATCGACGTCGCGCTGCGCGCCCGTATTCGCAACGTCGTCACCGGACTGACCGGTCCTTTCTACCTGAGTTGGACCGACCCCGCCCAGATCGCGCTCTTTCTGGTCCAACGCGCGCCCGCCAACAACGTGCTCCGTGTTGACCTCCCCACATCGATCAGCGCGGTGGCTATCAGCGGACTTCCGGCGCAAGCCTCGGGCATCTCACTCAACGCCATCGGCGGCGCAGCGTACGTCACCAGCAACTCGAGCGTCGTGCGCGCCGATCTCGGCACGCTGCCGATGGGCGAGCCTGTATTCCTTTCCGTCGGCAATGTTCCGTCGACCAGCATTGTCGATGGTTACGCTACGACGCCCCCCGGATACTTCATGCAGGTCAAGGACTCGCCCTTCGGTGGAACGCTGAACATCTTTGGGAACTTCACGAACTTCAAAGGCCTGGGAGCTACCCACTATCGCGTCAACGTGTCAAAGGACGGTTCCCCTCCCACACCGCTCATGCAGACCTGGAACGCGTCCCGATGGAATCCCGTCACGAGCCTGTACGAAACAGCAGCGATTGCACCGGACGGGTCGGGCCGGTACGAGATCCCGGTCGAGTATCCCGCTCATCCTGAGCGCTGGGTACCGCCGTTCCTCATGATGCGCTGGCCGAGCGGTGTGAATGGGATGTACACGTTCACAGTCGAGATCTTCACGTTCGTCCCGCCCTCGACATGGACTCCGCTCACCCCGCTGCTCCCGCCCGCTAAGAACCAGTTGACGGTGAAGATCGACAATGACCCGCCCAATGTCGATCTGGTGAATATCTTCCTACACGGAGCAGTCACTCCACTCGGTGTCTGCGCACTGGTGAGCTCACCCTCGGGAACGGCGTACGACGTCGAGATTACGGCCAATGATCCGAATGGCGCGCTTCTCAGCTACGGAGTCACGGCTTACTTCGGCCACAACGCCGCATCAACAGTGATTGCGACCGAAAGCTACGCGAGCCACGTGAACGCGGATGGCCCGCACCTCTGGCACGGCGTCAACCATTTCAGAGGTCCGGCCGCCGGATGGACGCCGACATGTAATTGCGCGCACACGTTCTTCGTAGACGTATGGAAGCGGACGATCGACGGCTACGGATACCTAATCTACAAAAACGCGCATCAGTCGATCACCATCATGACCGCCCCATCGACTTGTCCATAGGTGGAGGAACCTATGAGAACACGACTTCAGTCCATGCCCTTCGTCTTCGTCCTATTACTGGCGGCGGCGGTGCCCGCGACGGCCCAAACCAGTGTGTTTGTCACGGTACCCGATCACGGCGAGGAGGCTTTGACTTGGTGCGGCGCGGCCACGGGCCAGATGGTGGTCGGCGGTTATCCGGCCGGGGCCTGCACGCTCCTACAAGCAGATGTGTGGGACGGGATTCAGGCCCACAAAGTCGAAGGGAGCTGGGATACGGATCCCGCCGGTCTCAAAGATGCGATGATGACCCTCTGTCCGCCAGCGGGAGGCCATTGGGTCGTATTCTCCAATGCGAACGCACCGAGTCTGATGCATTCGGTGGCGTTCTGGATGAATACGAACCACTATCCGGTGGCGGCGTTGCTCAACACGAACACACACAATGCAATTGCCACGCACCATGAGCACTGGATAGCGATCAAGGGCATTGTCACGGATCTCGATCCGCGCACGAACCCGTCCGTGACGCTGCAGTACGTGCTGATTGTCGATCAGCCGCTGGTCTTTGGCGATCCCCCAGTCGAACGGTTTCTTTCGGGCTCGCAGTGGTATGCCGAATTCGGGGCCGTCGCGAAGAGTGGAAGTGCGTACAACGGAAACTTCGTGGCGGTCATCGAGCCTCCGAAGATCAAAGGCGTCGCGATCGCCAAGCTGCTGCCGGTCGTCGGCCCGTTGATTCCCATCGACCGTGTGACGGCCTTGGCAGAGCGTGCAGTGCAGACAGATCTCTCGAAGGTCCCCTCGTTTCCTGACCTCAGGAACCTGAAACCGCAGAGGCCCCTGCTCGTCAATCCGCAGCGCGGTGGCTACTACATCGTCCCGTTCGCGCGCGGAGAGGCCCCGGCGGAGCTGGCCGTGCTCATCAACGCGTACAGCGGCGGCTTCATGGAGGCCGCGCGCTTCAAGGCACGGCCGGTGCTGTCTGACAAGGACGCCATCGCCCGGGCGCTCCACTTTCTCGGGCGTGATACAGCGAAGCAGTCCGCCGCGGTCCTCGCGTACCGTGAGGGCTCGTCTCCCTATCTGCCCTTCTGGCGCGTGACGATTGACGGCCAGGATCTGCTCGTCGACGCCGAGGGACGCGTGCATCAGGTGGGCCGTGAGAAGTAGTTGTGAGGTGGTTGGGGGCTTGCTTTGGGGTGACGCTGTGAAATGCCGAATGGAACTCGCCTGCCGCGCCCGCCTTCCTTACATCTCGGGATGCAAGTCGACGTGTCGAAGAGACCGGCCTCCTGCACAGTCGGCAGGGAGAAGCGGGAAGACGATCATCATGCACTCGTCCGAAGCGGGCGTCCTCATTGTCGCAACTCGTCTACTCACGCGGCAAGGGTTCGATAGGGCGCGAAGAGTTCTGATCACGCAATGTTCTTGGAGCGGGCGGGAAGCCTGAGGCGCCAAGACTGACGGAGCTGTCGAGCGTAAGTGGCGCAGAACCCAAGCCCTTTCGTGCTTCGGGGTTGCTCTTGTGCAATCACACGACGATCGAGGTGGGGGTTGTAGTAACGACTGACATCAATACGTTTTCTAATCTTGGATGCAACAATCGCGGCTCTTCCATTACGGTTCACGTGCATCGTTGCTTCTGAACGGTCGCTTTTGGTGAAATATCTTGACATTCACTGCGCTCAAGTGTAGGTTCCGCGCTAACCCGCACCCGCCGGTCCCTCCAGCGGGCCCAGAGCGTGCGCAAGCGCTGCCAATCAAACGCTGTCTCTTCGGTAGGACTCGCCGGACTGGTTCATCTATACGTAGGGGCGGACCCGCTGCTGTGGGGAAACGACCATGCCAGTTCCTGTGCGGGCAGTCGCCGCTCGCGCTAAGGGGATAGTGGAGGCTTGAACCATGGCCCAAAAGAAGGATCGGACTGGTAACGCCGGTTCCAAGTCTCGGGTGCCGCTCCCCGGCAGCGAGCGTAGCCCCCTGCGGAGTGCGAAAGTCGTTGGCAGCGTCGACCCCGATCTGAGAGTTGAGATCACCCTCCAGCTGCGGCGGCGCACCGGAAGCCAGCTGGAGCAGAGGGTGAGCCAAATGGCGACCCAGCGGCTCGACGAACGAACCTACCTGACGCGCGAGGAGCTCGGACGGCTTGGGGGTGCGGAACAAGCCGACATTTCGGCCATTGACGCCTTTGCTCACGATCACAACCTAAGTGTCTCGGAAGTCAGTATCGCTAGGCGAACCGTAAAGCTCGTGGGAAGGGTGGCGGACTTGAGCACCGCCTTTGGCGTAACCCTGAAACGCTACCGGGCGGGCGCCGTCAGTTATCGAGGCCGCCGGGGTCCCATCTACCTGCCAAAGGAGCTTGCCGGCGTGGTCGAACGGGTTCTCGGGCTGGACGACCGGCCGGCGGTCACGCCTCACTATCGAGTCCTGCGCAGTGTCAAGGGTCGACAGAAGGGAGGGCAAAGGAAGGACTCGGCGCACGGCTCCCTGCGCAGCTTCTCGCCGCTTGAGGTCGCAAAGCTCTACAACTTTCCCGCTGGTCTCGACGGGACCGGTCAAACAATCGGGCTCATCGAGCTGAACGACGTCAACAACAAGGGCAGCGCGACGGGTGCTGGTTACAGCAAGACGGACCTTGATTCCTACTTTGCAGGACTGGGCCTCGCAACGCCCAACGTCAACGCGGTAGGGGTGGACGGGGGTGCCAACGTTCCCGGGCCAGACCTGAACGCGGACAGTGAGGTCACGCTCGACATTGAAGTCGCGGGTGCAGTGGCACCGAAAGCAAACATCGTCGTGTATTTCGGCACCAACACGACGGACGGTTTCATCCAGGCACTCACTTCGGCCATCCATGACGATGTTCGAAAGCCCTCGCTCATCTCAATCAGCTGGGGTGGGCCGGAGGAGTCTTCCACGCAACAGTTGCTCACCGGGCTCGATCAGGCGCTACAGGAGGCAGCGGCTGTCGGTGTGACGGTGTGCGCTGCCGCGGGCGACAACGGCTCGGCAGACATGGACAAAAGCGAGTGGGATGGGGTGACACACGCGGACTTCCCTGCCTCCAGCCCCTGGGCTCTTGGGTGTGGGGGGACGACCCTGCAGGCGACCGGCTCGGGGAGCAGCGAAACCGTTTGGAACGGGGGCCCTCAGGGCGGCGCCACCGGTGGCGGCGTAAGCAACGTTTTTGCCAGACCGGCGTACCAACTGAAAGTCAACGTTCCCCAACAGAGCAAGGGAGGCAGGGGACTTCCCGACGTCTCGGGAAATGCCGATCCGGCATCGGGATATCAGGTGCTCATTCAGGGCGCTTCGAAGGTGCTTGGGGGAACCAGTGCCGTAGCGCCCCTTTGGGCTGGCCTTCTGGCCCTCATTAGTCAGCAGCGCGCTGGTAAAGGCAAGGGGCCGCTGGGCTTCCTAAACCCAATCCTCTACGGGCTGCCCAGTTCGGCAAACGCCTTTCAAGATGTTGTGAATGGAAACAACGACATCTTTGGGACCCTTCGAGGCAAGTACCCGGCCGGCCCGGGGTGGGATCCGTGTACCGGGCTCGGCACTCCAAACGGCACGAACCTGTCGGCCGCCTTGTAGCGTCTCAATTTGGCTTGGCTGCGGTCCCCGGGGTTGGGACTCATTTAGGAGTCATGGGTCTACACAATCGATGTTCAGTGACTGACGAGCCCGAGAGACCGGGCGCGTGGTACAGGCGCGTGTCGCCTCGATCGGCCGCACCGCCACGCATGGCGCAGCTCCTTGGAGCATTGGGCTTCGCGCTTGCCCTGCTCCCTACCGCTGGCGCCCAGGAGATCGTGACCGCCGTCACCATCAACAACGACGGTGCATCTGCGCAGGCTGCCCGGGCGCTGGCTGCCGGGAGCCTTCCCGACACTAGGGGTACTCCTTCTAGTTCGCCCCCATGTCCCCTCGAAGAACCTCGGGTCCTCCCGCCCCAGCCCGTGTCTCACCCCAACCCCAACGTGCTGGAACGCTCGACCTTGTTTTTCGGCGGGCACGGACTGGTCGTCGAAGCCCAGATCGCTCCCCACCTCTTCTTCTATGACACGGTGAAGAAGATCTATGACCTCAAGTGCGGCCATAGCACTCGCGTCTCCGCGATCTCATTCACTCCAATGATTCGCCTTCGCAATCGGAGTGACACTTCCGACCCCATCAAGACGCTCTCCTGGATGCCAAAGTTCGATGCCCAGGTCGTCTGGGCGAAGAGAGTCGATCCTTTCCACAGTCGCATGTTCACGCTGCACGGCACCATTGGGCACCATTCGAATGGCCAAGACGAGTGCATCTATTCACCTGGGATTTTGGACCGCGCGGATTTGTGCCGAGTACCAAGCCGAATTCAAGACGTGAGGATCAATTATCCGAACGGGAGCTTTTCTACAAACTACTTTCGCCTGGGCTTGGTCTCGAAACGGTACTACTTGAGCCAGACCCCCGACCCGGACCAGCCAACCGTCGACCCGGTGAAGCACACGTTTGCCGTAGGAGCCTATGGAGAATTTCATCCCGGTTGGTTTCACCCCTTCGGCATCTCCGCCCTCGACCCAGTGCTTCGGCCGCTGTACGGAGACAATCGGGTGTCCGGCGTCGTCGAATACGAAAGCAGAATCCTCGATGGTCACAAAATCGTGTCCGGCTCCGCCAGGCTGACCGGATTGATTTCTTACATCGACAAGATTGCCTCTGGTCCGCCCGCTACGTTTGTGTCGCAGCCCAACGCCCCGCTCAATGCTCTCTACTCGCCTGGCAACGGATCCTCACGTCTGGCCATCTTCCTCGAGGCGGCTTGGAACCCCGATTGGCTCCGCGGGTGGGGGCTCGATGTCCGATACTACCGAGGACAGGACTACTACAACCTATTGTTCATTCAGGACATCCACTGGTTTCAAGCCGGCATCGTCTTCGATGCCGCGGAATTCGAGCCCTTCAAGAAGCTGGGTTTCGGCAAGTGAGACTGCGCAACGCCCCTTTCCCGCGAGCGCCCAACCATTCGAGCGATGCTTCTTTGCCTCAAGCTGGGCAGCCGACTGGCGGGGTCCCATCAATGTGGGCGCTTGAGGCGGCACCGCCAGGGGCGGGGCCGCCGGACCCCCGTGGGCCCACTCAGACTCACGTCGCGGCCGGGCATCTTACAGAGAGGCAAAGAGGCACGATTCGCAGGCATCTCCTGGGCGTGGTGACCACGCTCGCTTCCCTAACGCTTGGCTGTTTGCCGCATGCCCTCGAGAAGAACGACGAGACTCCCGATCCCAACAGGGTCCAGGTGCGCTTCCTCGGAGTGGGTGGATTTCTAATCAGGAGAGGCACTGACGTTCTTATGTTTGGCCCCCTTTACTCGAGCCCCGACCCGATAAGCCTCACCGGGAAGATCACTCCGCGGACGCCCACGCTGGATCACTTCTATGCCGCTCACCACATCAACGATGCCGCCACGGACCTGCGGGCTATCCTGGTAGGCCACGCTCACTATGACCACCTCATGGACGTTCCTTATTTCATGGCGAAGGCTCCGCAGGCCTACGTCATCGGCAGTGTCACGACCAGGCGCCTGCTCGCCGGCTACCCGGGGCTTGGGCCGCGCGTTGTAGCGCTCAATGAGGCAGGCCACAACTACGTCGACTTCACCAACTGCGCCAGCGAACCGGTGCTCCCCGGGTGTGTCACTTGGCCGGGCGATCGTGGCGGTCCGTATGACATCCCGGGTACCCAGGGGCGCATCCGCGTGCGTGCGTACTGCTCCAAGCACCCACCCCAAGTGCTGCACGCCATTCATTTCTGGCCCGGGTGCCTGCCCGCGGACCTGGTGTCCCCGCCCTTGAGAGCTGAGGACTACTTGGAGGGGGAGGTGCTCGCCTACCTCATCGACTTCATGCAGTCGGGCCAACCGGCCTTCCGGATCTACTACCAAGATGCTCCGGTCGGAGGCCAGATGGCCCAGATGCCGGGGGCGGTCATTGCTGAGCGGGCCGTCGACCTAGCTCTCCTCTGCACGGGAAACTATGACGCTGTCGACCGACCCGAAGGGATCGTCTCCAGCCTTCAAGCCCGTGAAGTCATCCTTCATCATTGGGAAGACTTCTTCGACCCCACGCACCTCACACTCACTACGATCCCGGGACTGAATGTGGACAGGTACCAGAGTCGGGTTGCTACTCAGCTTGCTGGCCACCCGGAGCGCGTCCACGTCCTGACGCCTGGGCTACTCCGGAACTTCCCACGCTAGCGATCGATCGTGGCGATACCGAATCCACGAACGGCATGACTGATGGTCCCCACGGCCCCAAAGCACTTCTTCACACCTAGCCGGGGGGCTAGCCTCTTGCCTCTCGCGCTAGCCGCTATCGCGATCGGACGCGGCGATCCGCAGCCGGTCCATTCTGCCGCGCTGGGCCTGCGGCGCCCCTCGCGTGCCGCCGGCCTAGAAGGCCGACGGCGGCGAAAGGCGGACGACCGGGCAGGTTCCTTCCCCGCTCGCCGCGGCCGGCCGGATCCAAGCAGCCCGCACCGACACCACCGTCAAGCTGCGCGTTTCACGCTGGCCTCACACGTCCAGGGTCTCCCAGACGGCGGTCACGGCTGTTCCAGGTCAGCCTGCGGCGAGCCAGGATATCCCGCTCCGAATAAGCCGGGCGAGCGAACGGCTGAGGTTGGCGCGCGATCGGCCATCACACATTCGGACCCTCGCATCATCGTCGGCCAGGTCTCAACAGACCGCTCAGAAGACCTCGTGCCAGAGCTCTAGCAAGGAGGTAACAATGCCGGCCTTCGATTTCAGCAACCTGGATCGGGTGATTGTGCTCATGCTCGAGAACCGCTCGTTCGATCATGTCCTTGGGTCGTTGCGCCTTGAGGGCAAGAACGTCGACGGCATCGACCCTTTCTTCTCTAATCTCGACTCCAAGGGTGTGAGGCATGCCGTCCGTCCAATCAGTGAGACGACGCGGGCAAGCTCGTTTGCGCCCGACGTTCCGCATGACGCCGACTCGGTCGCCATCCAGATGGACAAGATGGGGGGCTTCATTCAGGCCTATGAGCGTGTCGCCCCGGCGCCGACCTCACCTCAGGACGTCCTAGCCTATTACACCCGGAAGGAGCTGCCGATAACCTACTTCCTGGCTGACGAGTTCACGGTGTGCGACCGCTGGTTTTCCGCGATTCCAACCGACACGATTCCCAACCGCCTCTACAGTGTCTGCGGGCACTCCAACGGCCTGCGGGGTGGGCCAAAGGATCACTTCCTAGACATGACATCCATCTTCGACTTTCTGGATGGCGATTGGGCCGTCTACGCCGGTGCGCTGCCCCTCATCCTCTTGATCGGCAATCTTACAAAACACATCGGAAACGCTTTTCACATCCGAAAACTCCAGGACTTCGTGCGAGACGCACAGCGAGGCGACCTACCAAGAGTGACCTGGATCGAACCCGTTTACGACTATGCAGCACACATCCCAACGCGGCCCTTTGGCGAACCAAACGACGATCATCCGCCCGACAGGATCGAGCTTGGGCAGAAGCTCATTGCCGAGGTCTACGGCGCCCTAATCTCCAATCCGGATGTGTGGAACAAGAGCGTGCTGATCGTGACCTACGATGAGCACGGAGGGTTCTTCGATCACGTCCAACCCCCGGATCTCGCCCCCGAGGAGGTCCAAGCCGACCGGTTCACGACCTACGGCCTGCGAGTCCCGGCGATCATCGTTTCTCCATTCGCCGAGCGGGGAGCTGTCGTGTCAGCTCGGTTCGACCACTGTTCCATCCTGAAGTTCATCTTGGAATGGTTCAAATTGCCGATGTTCGGGTCCAGGATCGCCTCCGCGAACATCAGCAGTGTCGCTGCCGCCCTGAGCGCCACGGCACGCAGCGATCGACCCAGTGCCCCGCCGCCTCCGGTTCTTCAACCTGCTAGGGCTCGAGCCTTGACGGCGGAGCCGTCGGCCCCCCCCAGCGACTTCGCGCTGCACTTGGACGCCCTCCGACTCGCGCTGCAAGACAAGGACCCAGCGGGCTTTACTGCTGGGTTTCCGGAACTAGTGAATACCCCTCCGATCGCACCGAAGGAGCAGTGAGTTGCCCAGGATACGGAAGGGTGAAGCGGCCGGACGTGCCTCCGGACGTCGACGGGCAACGGTCTTGAGCCCAACCCGTGTGCATACTCCGCTACGACTCCGAGGAGCGACACTCCTCGGGCCGCTGGCCGCCTCAAGCTATGGTCCAAAGTGATCCCCGCGGACCACCAGAGCCGAATGTCGGAGGCAATCCGGCTTTGGTACTTCGTCAGGGTCCTGGCACTGGGCTACCCCTTAGCGCATTCGTCTGACCATGCGGGCCCTGAGTCACGTGGTCCAAGGAGAAGAGTGAATGAAAACCCTGGCTAAGTGGGCTTTCCTCGGAGGGTTGGTTCTGGCCGTGATCGTGGCTTTGTTGATCCAGGGGAACATCGTCCCCTGGTTCGTGGCGGGTCTCGGTTTGGTCGTGGGCTTCCTGAAGGTCGGGCTGAGCGACGTTCAGAGCTTCCTTGTGGCTGGCACCGGCCTGACGGTGGCGTTGATCGCCATTCAGGCCCAGCCCTACAACCCGGGATGGCTTACCGCGATCGTGCTCTACGAGAAGGTCTTCGTCACTCACGCTTTGCTCGTGGTTTCGCTTTTGGCCTTCTTCAGGACGGCCACGCGCTGATTGACAGTGGAGTCGGCTTCCACCAATGCAAATACTGGAAGTTTCTAGACACGGGGAGGGCTCGCCGCCGGTGCTTAACCTCGGGCTGATGGCGATTCCGGAGACGGTCGAGTTGCCCGACCGGGAAAAGGGAGTTTTCGGGCAACCGGCCGAGGACCATCGGCTAGGGCTCTCAGGGGAGCTTGCCGAGCCAAGGGGCCGCGACGCGGCCGCTCCAACTCTCAAGACACCCGCTGGCCCAGCCGCCTCCGAATTCGTCAAACCAGGCCCGAGTTTGCTGGATATCCAAGATTCGTTTCCCCTTGACACGCATTGTAAGATGCCGCCGGGTTCCCTCCGAAAAAAGACCGATTTCACCTCGTTGAAGGGGATTAGTCCGCTGGACCCCTCTTCACCATTTCACCTACGCGTAGGTATGCCGATCTTTGGGCGAAGTTGGCACCTGTGCCCGAACCGCAAGCAGGCCCGCCAGCCTGCGCCCGTCGATCCAAAGCCTGGATCACTCTCCGTTAGACGACGGTGTGGGACACCGAAAGAGAATGTGTCGCGGCTCGCCCGGTTGCCCCAAGTCCACCCGCGGATCAGGAGTCGCGAGGAGCACGACTATGGGTATGAACGGCGGCGGTAGAGCCCGGTCACTGGCCGCGCTACTGCTGATTGCTCTGGCAAACTTTGTTGGCTGCAACCGCGCGCCCGAGCCTGGCCAGGTGCTCGACGAAGCGCGCCTGGCGAACCGTCCAGCGGAATCGTTCCCGGCCGCCGATGAGGACTACTTCCGCCACATGGACGGCGATGTGGTGCTAACCTCGGATGAGATCAAGGGGCGCAACACCTGGCTCGTCTGGACCGGGGGCAACGACCGCTTCTGGGACGCGATCTCAAAGAAGAGCGTGGGAACGCTCGACTTCCTCAAGACGGTCTCCTCCCACCCCAAGCTCAAGTTCAGCCGTGATAACCGGTGGAACTATCTCGGCCTAGTGAACGAGCCCTGCTTCGAGAAGGCGAAGGGCCCCGACCCCCAGCGCTTCGGGCTGTGGCTCGACAAGCGTAGCGACCCTTGCCCAGCTGATCCGTTCGAGAACGAGAAGAAATACCCGGGCGTAGCGCTTGGCGCGCGTGGCAAGAACCTGCCCGTTGGCTCGTACTACGGCTACGGCACGGGCATCGTCGGACTGCGCCTCTTCCCAAACCCCGCCTTCGACCAGGCCGCCGCTCAGAAGTGGGATCCCGTCCGCTACTACGAGGACCCCAGCTACTACCTGTCGAAGAATCTCGTGAAGCCGTACCGCGTGGGCATGGCCTGCGCTTTTTGCCACGTGGGTCCGAACCCGGTGCACCCCCCGCGCAACCCCGAGAGCCCGGAGTGGGCGGACCTCAGCTCGAACGTCGGCGCCCAGTACTTCTGGATCGACCGCATCTTCTCCTGGGAAGCCGATCCGTCCAGCTTCCCCTACCAGCTGTTCCACACCTCGAGGCCGGGTGCCCTCGACACCTCGCTGGTATCCACCGACTACATCAATAACCCCCGCACCATGAACGCCGTCTACTCATTGAAGGCACGCCTCGAGCACTCCAAACGCTGGGGCAAGGAGACG
The DNA here is from genome assembly GCA_035570235.1 of Vicinamibacteria bacterium. Taxonomy (NCBI): domain Bacteria; kingdom Pseudomonadati; phylum Acidobacteriota; class Vicinamibacteria; species Vicinamibacteria bacterium. The sequence goes on from DATMML010000064.1 coordinate 61,904, forward strand.
CTCGCGGGTGGCGGCCTGCACAACGCGCAGTTCAACGACTACGTCAAGACCGGACCCCTCACGGAGTTCTTCCAGAGACCCGACACCGTCTGGACGCCGCGCGTGCTCAAGGATGGCAGCGATTCTGTCGGCGCGCTCGGGGCACTTAACCGTGTGTACCTCAACATCGGTCTGTTCAGCGAAGAGTGGCTGCTGCACTTCAACGCCCTAGTGGGCGGCAAGCCTACCACGCGGATCGAAATCGCGGTGGCGCGCAAGAACTCGGCCTACTGGCTCGCTACCGAGGCCCAAACCCCGAACCTGGCCCTCTTCTTCCTGAATAGCACGGAGCCCCACAGGCTGAAGGATGGCCTGCGATTCCTGCAGAGCAATGCACCCGAACAACTCAAGCAGATCCCTGGCGGGCTCGACTACCTTCCTACTGAAATGCCAAGATTCGCCCGCGGCAAGCAGGTTTTCGCCGAGCGCTGCGCGCGCTGTCACTCGAGCAAGCTGCCCTCGCCCGCCATAGGCCTCGACCCCGACGGCTGCAACGGCGCGCAGTACCTGGGCTGCTGGAACCGGTACTGGGACTGGACCAAGACCGACGACTTCAAGCGGCAGATGGGGCAGATCGTCCAGGCTAAGGACTTCCTCGAGAACAACTTCCTCTCGAGCGAGTTCCGCGTGCCGGTCACACTACTGCAGACCAACGCTTGCAGCACCCTGGCCACGAACGCCATTGCTGGCAGCATTTGGGACAACTTCTCCTCGCAGTCCTACAAGGAACTGCCATCGGTCGGTGAGATCACAGTGCACCACCCATATACCGGAGAGCCGTGGACCTACAAGATGCCGGCGGGGGGCCGGGGTTACACGCGTCCGGCCTCGCTTGTCAGCCTCTGGTCCACCGCACCCTTCCTCCTCAACAACAGCGTGGGTCTCTTTGACCCCAGCCCGTCCGTCGATGCCCGCCTGCGCTCTTTCCAGGACTCAATCGAGAAGATGCTGTGGCCCGAGAAAAGGGACAAGGACGACCTGCTCGGGGACAAGGTACCGGGCCGGATCGACCGCACCACGGCCACCAGCTACCTGCGCGTCCCGGCCGGCTTCCTGCCCAGCGCTCTACAGCCTCTGCTCGGTTGGGGAAGCCGCTGGTTGCCGGCAGTCTTCGGGGAGAGCGGCATCGAGATCGGGCCGATTCCCAAGGGCACGCCAGTGAACTTGCTCGCCAACCTAGAGCTAGTGTCGGCTTCGGACGATGCCGGCACGAGCTTGGTGCACGGCAAACAGGTGGTTGATCTTCTGGGCAAGGTCAAGCACGACCTAGAGGCACTGCCCGCGAACGCGACTGACGAACAAGCCAGGCAGGTCTTCGCCAACCTGGTCGGGAAGCTCAAAGACGGCCAGCCTGAGCCGGGGACGCTGCTCGCCCTCAGCAAATGCCCCGACTTCGTCGTGAACCGCGGCCACTACTTCGGCACCGACCGCTTCGCGGAGGAGCCCGGCCTCCGGGACGACGACAAACGCGCTCTGATCGAGTTCCTGAAGACCTTCTGAGGAGGGCGAGCCATGGCTGATCGGCAGGCCGACTGCGAGTACATCGTGGTCGGCTCGGGCGCAGGTGGCGGCACGCTCGCCGCCAGGCTGGCCGAAGCGGGCCGCACGGTCGTGCTCCTCGAGGCCGGGGGCGACCCTCGCCAGCTGCAAGGTGGCGACCCCCATGTCCCCGACGGGCACCGCTTGCCCGACGACTACGACGTGCCTGTATTCCACGCCTTCGCCTCGGAGAACGAGGCCATCGGGTGGGCCTTTTTCGTGCGTCACTACGGCGACCTCGCCCGGCAGCGGCGGGACCCGAAGTTCGTGCCCGAGAGCGACGGCGTCTTCTACCCGCGTGCCGGCGCGCTGGGGGGCTGCACGGCGCACAACGCGATGATCACGGTCTACCCGCACAATGCCGATTGGAACGAGCTCGCCCGGGTGGCGAACGATGCATCGTGGGGCGCGGACCGCATGCGCACCTACTTCGAGCGGCTTGAGAACTGCCACCATCGCCCCGTCGACCGCTTCCTCCGCTTTTTGGGCCTGAACCCCTCGCGGCACGGCTGGACGGGCTGGCTGCACACGGAGAAGGCCATCCCCCTCGCGGCGCTCGACGATGACGATCTCGTCAAGGTCATTACCGAATCGGCCCACGACGCTTTCGAGTACCTGGGCAACCCGGTCACGAGGCTCAAGTCGTTCTTCGAAACCTTCGAGAGCTGGGCCGACCCGAACGACTGGCAACTGGTGCAGCAGAGGGCCGAGGGCATTCGCTACGCACCCCTCTCCACCTGTGGCCACCAGCGCATGGGTGCCCGCGAGCGCGTGCTGGACGTAGCCCGACGCTACCCCGATCGACTGCGGATCGAGTTGGACGCACTCTGCACGCGTGTCGTCTTCGACGAGCGCAACCGCGCCCTAGGAGTCGAATACCTGAAGGGCGCGCGGCTCTACAAGGCCCATAGCAAGCCCAGCAGCGCGCCGGGCGAGCGCCGCGAGCTGCGCGCCTCACGCGAGGTCGTGCTGAGCGGCGGGGCCTTCAACACACCACAGCTCCTGATGCTTTCGGGGGTCGGGCCGAAGGACGTTCTCGCCAAGCATGGCATCACCATGCGCGTAGACCTGCCGGGCGTGGGCCGGAACCTGCAGGACCGTTACGAGGTAGGTGTTGTCAACCGCATGAACTTCCCCGCCTGGTGGGTGCTGAAGAACGCGACATTCGCCCAGGGCGACCCGCAGTACCGAGAGTGGGCCCGCTCGCGCAAGGGCGTCTACAGCACAAACGGCGCGGTCCTGGCCGTCATCAAGCGCGCCGCCGCCAACCGGCCCCTGCCCGACCTGTTCTGCTTCGCGCTGCTGGGCCTATTCAAGGGCTACTATCCTGGGTACTCCACCGTCTTCGCCAAGAATCTGAACTACCTCACTTGGGCCATCCTTAAGGCCCACACGAACAACCGCGCGGGCCAAGTGACCCTCCGCTCAGGTGATCCGCGCGACACGCCGCTCGTCGACTTCAAGTATTTCGATGAAGGCAGCGACGCGAGCGGCGACGATCTCGCCTCCGTCGTCGCGGGCATCAAGTTTGTACGCACGATGACGAAGAAGCTCAAGGAGCAGAAGCTGATCGCCGCGGAGGAGGTGCCCGGGGACGAGGTTCAATCCGAAGACGATCTCGCCCAGTTCGTGAAGGACAACGCCTGGGGCCACCACGCCTCCTGCACCTGCCCGATCGGCTCGCGTGCGGAGGGCGGCGTGTTGACGGGCGACTTCAAGGTGCACGGCACCGAAGGCTTGCGCGTCGTGGACGCTTCGGTCTTCCCGCGTATCCCGGGCTTCTTCATCGTGAGCGCAGTCTACATGATCGGTGAAAAGGCCGCCGACGTGATGCTGAACCAGGCGTCGTCATAGCCTTGGCGTCCGAGAGACCCAGACATGGGACCACGAAACCAACGGCTCAAGGGGTCCGCATTGTCCCACGCGCCCTTTTTTCGTGCCGTAGTTGGTGACGTTGACGGCGGGTGTCGGAAGGAAGGCCCGCAGGAGCGATCATGCGATATCGACGGGTGCCCTGGATTTCCCTGGCGGTGACGCTGTGCCTGCTGGCGACAGGTGCCACGCGTGCCGCTGATCACAACGACCCTAACGCGATCAACTCGATCTTCTCCGACGTGCAGGTCAGCGCCGCCGACCTCTACGACATCTTCGGCTTTCCCGCCGACGACGAGACTGGCGGTGAGCGAGTGGTCATCGCGCTGACTTTTGCCTCGGTCCCGAGGGCGGGCGCCTTCGACACCGATATGCTCTACCGGGTCCGGATCTATCCCGGCCCGCGCCCGGCCCCGCCGCTCGAGAATGACCAGAGCCTTGAGGCCATGCTGGCCTACTTCGAGACGGTCAAGGATAAGTACCTGCACGCGAAGCCGGCCGAAGTGCGCTTGACCGTCGACGCCGCGGGCAAAGCATCGCTCGTGTTCCTGGGCTTCCCGAGTGGCAGTTTCGAAAAGGCCATTGAAACGAACACGGTCACGACCGTCAAGAGCCCCGACGGGCAGGTGCTCAAGGTCTATGTCGGCGGGCGCGACGACGCATTCTTCAACGACCTACCGGGCTTCTTCCGCTCTATCAACTACGCGCCCCAGTTCTATCACGTGCCAGTCTCGGCGCCGAAGGAGCTGAGGGAGCTGCCCATCCCCAAGACGCTCCTCGAGCTGGAGGGCAACACGCTTTTCAACTTCAACCCCCAGAAACCAAACCTGGGCAGTGGCGTGAAGGAGGATCTGCCTCCGGGCCCGTACACCTGGAACGGCAAGGGCTACCTCAAGGACGCCAACGGCAACTACCGCTTCGTCTACAGCGGTAAGGACGCCCAAGCCGGGCGCAACGTCAACTCAATGATCTTGGAACTCCCTCTCTCCTTCGTCACCAAGACCCCGCAGATCGACCGGCTCGTGAACACCTGGGGCGAGAGCTGGGTGCTCAAGGCAGCGCACAGGATCATGGCGATTCCGGACGACCGCCAGCGCCCGCGCGGGCCGGCCTGGGTACGCCATCCGTGGGTCACGGGGGGCGCTGTAATCGTGCTTGGGCTCTTGCTCTTTCTGGTCGGAAGGCCGGCGCCAGCAGCGATGCGGGGCGGACACAAGGTAATCCGGCTGGCGGGTCTTGCGCTGATGGCTGGAGGCTTGGCCGCCGGCGTCCTGATCTCGCGGCTCGAGCAGTCCAGCGACGCGTTGCACGGCCCGCCCGACGCCCAACTCGAGAAATACAAGCTCGTGGACACCGATGGCCAAGCGTTCGCCGACGCGGCGCTCAACGAGCGCGAGGACGACCGCCAGGTGGGCGCGGACAACTTCTGGCTCGCGGAGCACTTCGTGACGCGCCTCGCGCACCTGGGCTGGGGGTTCGGGCCCTCCGTCAGCGCGTTGGGTCTCAAGACGGCCTTCGACCACGGTAACTCACCTATTTCGGTGCACAAGACCTACGCGTTGGCTGCAGAGGCCTTTCCGCGTGTCAAGAAGATGATCTTCCAGCGCCTGAACATGCCCGACGACACTTGGAATAAGCACCACCTGAAGATCCCGTTGCGCCGCACGTTCGAGGTCTTCATCCCCAACGTCTGCGCGATCGACATGGACACGACCGGCACCTGGCCCTTCGGACGGAGGCCAGAAGACCAGGTCGCCACGCGCTTTCTCTCGCTCTTCCTCGATATGGAGGCGGAGCTAAACGGTAAGAAGTACAACGTGGAGACGCTCAACGACCCGGAACTGTGGGCACACGCGCCCATCGAACCAAAGACGCCGCCGAACCCGCTCAAGAACGACAAACCGTTCCTCACGGCGTTTCCCTATTTGGCCGAGCCATGGTGACCACGGCCCCCCGCGTCCGTCGCGGGGGGGCCTTCGTCCTTGTCGTCCTCGGCGCATGCGCTGCGTTAGTCCTGCGCACCGACGAATCGCAGGCACGGCTGACCGACTATGCGACCGACCTGCAGCGTCTCGACGCCCAGCTCCTCGCCCTCGGTCCGAGGCTGATCGCACCTTCCCCTCTAGAGCGCGCCACTCGCCAAGTGGCGCTGCTCCAACGCCGGGCGGCGCTCACGGGGAGCACGGCCGACGAGGCCCGCGCCCGCGCAGCGGCCGCCGAGAACCTCCAGGGCCTCGGCCCGGCGCCCGACCTGCTTCTTCTCGCCGCTGACTTCGCCCTTCGCTTCCACCGACTCGCAGAAGCGCGCGCCGACCTTGAGCGGCTGCCGGCGCGCATCGCGGGCCCGAGCGCCGAGGCCTTGCGGTCCGACCTGGCCCTGCAAGAAGGCGACTACGCCCGAGCACGGCTGCACTGCGAGGAAGCCTTGCGCGTTCGCCGCGATTGGGACGTGCTCGAACGGCTGGCACACCTCGAGTCCCTCAGGGGCGCTAGCGAGAGCGCCGACGCCCTGTACGCCCAGGCCGAGGACGAGCTCACCGCCAAGGAGATGCGCGCCTACGCCTGGGTCGAACTGCAGCGTGGCCAGCTCGCGCTCAGCCGTGGCCGTCACGCCGAGGCGGAGCAGCACTACGCGCGCGCCGAGCGCGGCTACTCCGGGGATTGGCGGGTTGCGGAGCACTTGGCCGAGCTGTGCGCCGCAGAACGGCGCTTCGAAGAGGCGGTGGCGCTTTACGAGCGGGTGGTGGCGCGTGTGGCGCGGCCCGAGATCGAGCAGGCGCTCGGCGATCTGCTGGCCTTCATCGGCCGTCCTGAGGCCGCACGCGGCTGGCACGACCGAGCCTTGCGGGGCTACCTTGCGTCCGTGGGGCGCGGTGAAGTGCACTACTTCCACCACCTGGCGGGCTTCTTCGCGGACGCACGCCCGGACGCGGACGAGGCTCTGCGCTGGGCGCGTCGGGACGCGGCATTGCGCGGCGGCGTTCCCACGCAGGACGCGCTGGCCTGGGCGCTCTACCGCGCTGGTCGCTTCAGCGAGGCGCTGGATGCGATGCGTACGGCGCTCCAGGGCGGCATCCGGGACGCGCACCTCTGCTTCCGCGCCGGCATGATCCACCTGGCCGCTGGCCGCGCCGCGGAAGGGCGTCATTGGCTGGCGCTCGCCGCCGACCTCAACCCGCACTACGACGCCTTCCATGAGCACCGCTGAGTCGGCCCCCCGCCAGCCCTGGCTGGGCTTCTGTGTCTTGACCGCCCTGCTGGCGGCTGCCCAGCTCGCCGAAGGGCACCCCGTCGCGCAGGGCCGCATGGCAGTCGAGATCCTTCAGGACCGGCTGCTAGTGCGCGCAACCGTCCCGCTCGAGGAAGTGCTCGTCGCCTCCGCCCAGGCCTCGCCCGACGAGGCGGCGCTGCCGCTGAGACTACGTACGCACGGCGACTACTTGGCTTCACACCTGCACGTCGTGGCCGATGGTTGCGCCCTGACGGGGCGCGTCCTAGAGGGGCCCGAGCGGTACACAGGCGGGTGGCCGAGCTACCTGCTCGAGTATGGACCGACCCGCGCTCAGCCGACACACATCGAGCTACAGCAGAACGTTCTCCGCGAGTTCCAGTTCGCGCCGGGCAACCCATGGGAGGCCAGCTACATCGTGAGCATCGGCCGGGCGGGGGAGCGGCCGGAGCAGGGCTCGCTGCTCACGTCGCGGGGGCCGCTCAATTGGCAGGACTCGTCGCACGCCACGGAGGTGGGGCTTCTGGCTGCGTTCGTGCGCCACGGAATGACGCACATTCTGGCCGGCTACGACCACCTGCTCTTTGTCGCGGCACTGGTCCTGGCGGTGGCGTCGCTCTGGGACTTGGTGAAGGTCGTTGCGGCGTTCACGCTGGCGCACACGTTAACTCTCGCTCTAGCCGCATTCGGCCTGCTGCGCCTGCCCGGCGCATTCGTCGAGCCCATGATCGCGGCGAGTATCGTCTGCGTCGCCCTGCAGAACGTGCTCTGGCCCGAGCGCAGCCGCGGCCGCAGCCGCCTAGTAGTCGCGTTCCTGTTCGGACTCTTTCACGGCCTTGGCTTCGCCGGTGGTTTGCTTGAGGCCATGGCCGGCCTTCCGACCGTGAGCGCTTTGCTGGCGATCGCGGCCTTCAGCGCGGGGGTTGAGATTGGGCATCAGGCGGTAGTGCTGCCGGCTTTTGCCGGTCTCCGCTTGTTGCGGCGTACCGGGCTGTCGAATGGACCCGACGCAGTCCTGAGCCGCTATGGGTCGGTGCTGATCGCTGTTGCGGGTAGCGTGTATCTCGCTGCCGCGTTGCGCTAGGTGAGGAGCAGGAGGATGAATGGCTGAGCCCGTGAAGATCGCTGAGGTGCTGGAGAAAGAGCTGGAGCACCTCGGGAAGCAGGACGGCCTGAAAGAAGCTGCCAAGAGGGACCTCAAGGAGCTCTACACACACATCGGCACTCTGCCCGAGGGGCGGGAGCTATCGGCCCTCTGCTTCTCCGGAGGCGGCATTCGCAGCGCCACCTTCAACCTGGGCGTGCTTCAGGCGCTAGCCAACCTCGGAGTGTTGAAGCACTTCGACTACCTGTCGAGCGTGTCTGGAGGCGGCTACATCGCGGGGTGGCTGAAGGCTTGGATGCATCGGGAGCCACTGCCGCAGGTCGTCGAGCAGTTAGCGAGGCCCGCACGCATGGCCGGATTCCGTCCCCTCGCCCCCGAGCCCCGGCCCATCGACCACCTGCGCGAGTACAGCAACTACCTCACACCGCGCCTTGGCTTCTTCTCAGCCGACACCTGGAGCGCCGCCGCCATGATCGTCCGCAACTTGCTCCTTAACTGGCTGGTGCTCGTGCCGGCCCTGACGGCCGTCGTGGCGGTTCCTCAAGTGGCACTCATCGTGGCCGCGCAGGCCTATTCCGACTTCACCTGGGGTGCGGTGGCCTTTGGGTTCGCACTGCTCTCGGCGCTCATGGCCAGCTTGGCGATTTACCGGCTTCGCCGTGATGGAGGCCAACCTCCCCTGATACTGCTCTTCGGCGTGCTCCCCCTCTGGCTCTCGGCCCTCCTCCTGTCGCTGGCGGCTCGGTGGATGGGCGGGGGCTTTGAGGGGCCCGAGCTGTGGATCTTTTGCGCACTCTGGTACATCGTCATCCCGTTGGGAGGTTGGCTCGCAGCGCGCCTCTCGACGGGGGCACACGAGGCTCAGCCGCCTGCCCGCGCGGAGATCGTCGCCCTCGTGCTGTCTAATGGCGTCGCGGCGTTGCTGCTAGGGTTAGTCGCGCGCGCCTGGCTCCCAGGTGTGCAGCAGCACCCGCGCCGATTCGTGCTCTTCGCTGTCCCGATTTTGCTGGGGCTCTACCTGCTGGCACGGACGTTGTTCGTGGCCTTTGCCAGCCTGGGTGAGCGCGACCCGCGCGACCCCACTCCAAGCACCTGGACACCTGAGCTCGGCAACGCTGACCGCGAGTGGTGGGCACGTCTTTCCGGATGGGTACTTCTCCTCTCCGTGGGCTGGATCGGCATCAGCGCGCTTGTGCTGGGCGGTCATATGCTGACGGCCATCACGGGCCAATTGGTGGCTGCCGCGGGAGGCCTGACGGGCCTGATCACGGCTCTCTTAGGGGCGAGTTCTCGTACCCCCGGGGGCAGCGAGCCACGGCATCAGACGCCGTCGCCCGTGGCGGCTTGGGGGCTGCGCCTCCTGGCTCCGGCCACGCTGGCTGGCATTGTATTGGTCCTCGCCGAGCTGAGCGCCTGGGCTGGCCGGCTGGCAACTGGTCGCGACGCCCTCCTAGTGCCCCACGTCCCGCTTGTCTGCTATTCCTTCCCAGAGGTAGTCACCCTCGTTGGACGCTTCTTGATCGTGCCCGCCAGCTGCACCCTTCTGTCCTGGCTACTCGGCTGGGTCGTGAACGTCAACCGTTTCTCCCTCCATGGCTTCTACCGCAACCGGCTCGTGCGCGCCTACCTGGGCGCCTCGAACACACACCGCCGGCCGAATCCGTTTACCGGCTTCGACGCGAACGACGACGTGCCCTTGCCTCAGCTGGCCCACGACATCTCGCCCCGGCCCTTCTCCGTGATCAACGTCACGCTCAACCTGGTGAGAAGCGGTGAAAACCTCGCCTGGCAGCAGCGCAAAGCCGAGTCCTTCTCGATGACGCCCCTCTACTGTGGCAATTTCCACGACGGCTATCGCCCGACGTCCGAGTACGGGGGCCCGAACGGCATTTCGCTCGGCACAGCCGTCACAATCTCCGGTGCCGCTGCGAACCCGAGCTCGGGCTACCACTCGTCCCCACTCGTAGCGTTTCTGATGACGCTTTTCAACGTCCGCTTGGGCGCGTGGCTCGGCAACCCAAACCGCAATGGTGAGCGTGTCTACCGCTTCAGTGGGCCGCGGCACGCTTGGAAGCCGCTCTTTGCCGACCTTTTCAGCGAAACGGACGCTCAGCACGCATACGTGAGCCTTTCCGACGGCGGTCACTTCGAGAACTTGGCGATCTACGAGATGGTGCTGCGGCGCTGCCGGCTCATTGTGGCCAGTGACGCCGGGCAGGACCCGGGGCATGACTTCGAGGACCTTGGCAACCTGATCCGCAAGGTGCGCATCGACTTCGGAATTCCGATCGAGTTCGACCAGCCGATCCGAATCCTGGCTCGCAGCGCGGAAGGCCAGCACGGGCTTGCCTGCGCGCTGGCCAGGATCCGCTATGACCTAGTCGACCTCGGCACGCCGCCCGGCTACCTTCTCTATCTGAAGCCAACGCTCCTGGCAACGGCCGTGCCCATCGACGTCCTGGCCTATTCTCGTACCTCGAAGACCTTCCCCCACGAGACTACGGCCGACCAGTTCTTCACCGAAGCGCAATTCGAGAGTTATCGGGCGCTGGGCTTTCAGTTGGCTGAGCGGCTCGGTGGCAATCGCATTCCGGCCAGCTTGACGGACCTGTTCGCCACTGTTTCACGGCAGCTCGACGAGGCAGCCAGGCAGGCAGGGGCCGTACCGCCGCCGGGTGACGCCAATCCAACGGTGCCGTTTGCTCCGTGAAGGAGCCTTTTCAGCAAACAGAGCGGGCGGACCCGCTCCTGGGGAGCCCTCGCTAACGGCGAGAGGAAACGACCGGCTCAGGCGGTCGGCAGGGTCTAGTCTCTTCCAGGCCCGCGCATCGACTGAGCCCCAGGGGCTGCACTCTTGCGTCAGCGTTGTGGTTCGAGTTGGCGGGCGAGGCAGGTCCCTTACGACTAGGCTCTCCTGGATGTGGCCTTAGCTGCTGCTTGGTTCGTCGGAGCCCTCTGGAGTCCAAGGATGGAGACCAATGAAGCGTGACCAGCCCCTGTTGTGGCTCCTCATTGTTGCGTTGCTCGGGGGCGTGGTCTCACCCCAGTTCCTAGGCTCGCGGGCCACCCCCACGAAGGGGAAGACCGACATCCCTAAGGCTCCCAGCCCGATCCTGCCGACTTCACCTGTCAAAGCGGAGTTCGTCTCGGTTCTTGCCCGCTTCTTGACACCGGATCTCGACTCTGCGGCGGCCACGCTGCCCGCCCTGCGGAAAGAGGCCGAGAAACAATCGATTGACGTGCGCTTCTTGATCGCCACCCTGCCGGATCCGATCGATTCGCATGCCGGCTGGCTGTTCGATCCGCTCCTTGACGCCATCCAGAGCGCGACTGCGGCTAGCGGCTACGTACTCGATCGATACTCGGTACCTTGGAGGCCCACAACCGAGGTCTCCGGAGGAAGGCTTCATCGAATAGGGCTCTTTAATCATGAGGAAGCGCCCGCGGTCGTCCTGCTCCGCCGCACCGGTCCACAACCAAGCTACAAACAAGAGCTTCTAGTGCTCTTCCTCGTGGGAGAAACACCCACCTCTGGGATCCATACCAGAGCGCTCCTGGCGGCGTTAAAGGTAATCGGGGACTGGAATCCTGATGGAGCCAGGACTATCCCGATCCTGGGGCCGTCATTTTCAGGGTCAACCGCGTCGCTGGTTAGTGCCATCCGATCCTGGGGCCGCGCCAACCACAATGCAAAGTGCCTACGCATCGTCTCGGGGAGCGCCACCAGCATTGTGCGCAAACGAATCGAAGAGGTTCTACCGAACCGCGTGACCTTTCGAGCAACGGTCGCACCTGATACCTGGGTGCTTGAGAAGATGCACTCTTATATGAGTGACACCTATGGCCTGTTCGAGGAGCGCGGCCCCCTCGGAAAACGGCTAGCTGCCCTACTTGTCGAGTCCAACACCGACTACGGTCGTGCTCTCAGTGACTACCTGTCAACCCAGCAAGCAGACGCGCTTGTCCTTCGCTTTCCGCTCCACATCGCCCACCTAAGAAGTGCCTACGCGAGCGATCGGGTCGAAGCACCGCCAGAAACAAGCACTTCCGCCACAAGCTTGTCGCTCCGCCTTTCCTTCGACGAGCCTCTCGACGCGGCGGACCTCCTCCCGACGTTTGATCCATTGCCGACGTCCCGCGAGGTGGATCTCGCCTTGTCAAACATCCTTGACGTCCTTGGTCGTGAGCGCGTCTCCTACGTCGGGCTCTTGGCAACCGACTCCCGCGACAAGCTGTTCCTCGCGCAGCAGATCGCGAGACATTGCCCCGACGTGGTGCTCTTCACGCTCGAGAGTGACTTGTTTTATGCTCACCCGGACTACGCCCGCTACATGCGCGGCGCGATCGTGGTCTCGAGTTACCCCGTCTTCAACGGTACGCAGTCTTGGACGCTGCCGTTCGAAGGCGCTCGTATGCGTCTACAGCTTCCGACGACGAACACACAAGGTGTCTACAACGCCACTCTCGCCCTGCTGGGGTACGACGAGGAGGGCAATCCGCTCAGCTATTCCCCCGCGCCCCCGAATCTCGTGGACTACGCGGTCCCCCAGGCTCTCGATTGTCCAGACGGCTGCCGTCCTCCGCTTTGGTTCAGCGTCGTGGGGCGAGGCTCGATATGGCCACTTGCGACCGCAAAGCCGAGTTCTGACGTGTTGGCCTATGTTCAGCCTTGGAAACCCCCGAGCCATGGCAACCTGTCTGAAGTCCCCGTCGCGCTCCACCCCTCCGAATTCGCACTGGCCGCCTTCGGTGTTCTAACCTTCATCGGCCTGGCTCATGGGCTAGCCTACTGCTTTCAGCGCCAGGAGAAGCCCTGGCCCCTCCTCAGCTCATTAGGTTGCCGGGGCCATGCTGAGCGGCAGCCGTATCTGTTTGTCTGCTTCGGCGTACTGAGCTCGCTCTATGCCGTCTGCGCTCCCGTCCTCCTCATTGCGTTGGGCCTGATTCGACCTGGAAAGCTGTGGCCCGCAGGTCTGGGCTGGGGTAAGGCCGGGCTCGTGGCTGTCGCGTTCTGCGCCATCGGACTCGCCTCATGCACGGTCTGGTCGGGCTTGAGCGCAGCCGCCCTCACGTGGTCCAAGAAGGGGGGCCACGTGAATGTCAGCGAGGAGGACAACAGGCAAAAAGGCATCGCGTCAGGGCTGCTCCTTGGCGCTCTGCTCGTCGGTTGCAGCGCTGCCGCCTGGTTTCTCTGGTACTCATGGGCCGTTCTGCAAGGGCTGTTTTCAGTGGACCTCCAGACTCGCGCGGCGCTCTTGTTCTACGTCGAGCGGGCCACAAATCCCGGGAACGGCGTGTCCCCCTTGGTGCCGCTTCTTCTGCTCGGCGCTGCCTTTTACGCTGCGGCTTTCCTTCAGCTGCGCCGGCTCAGTCTTCCTCATCCGGTCTTGGGAGCGGACGGCCTTCCAGAGATCAAGCGACTCGCCAAGGGTGCCATCGACGGCGAGCGCGCAGCCCTCGGGTGGCTTGTTGGGCCGGGCACTCTGTTGCTGCCACCGTGGCGGCTCGCGGTACCCGTCCTTGGCCTGATCTTTGGTGCTTTCTGCCTCAATTTGCGCCAGCGCCTTTCGACGATCGAGGGTCCTGTCTTCGACGCGGGCTGCGAGCTCTCGTTCCTGTTGCTCCATGGCCTGGTCGCACTGTCGCTGCTTCGTTTTGTCTGCCTCTGGTCGTCCCTCAAGGATTTGCTGCGGCGTCTAAGTGCCCACCCGATCGTTGCGGCCTACAGCCGTCTCTCGCCGAGGCTTGCCCGCACCTTCGAGGCGAGGTACTCGCCCGCGGTTCCTGAGATGCTCGAGCTGGGTGAGCCGCTTGGCCTCGCTAGGCGGCTCGACGATGGATTGGGCGCCGTCAAGAACGACCTTGAGACCCGCTACCCGTACTGCAAGGGCCCGCTCCTAGTCCTAGTGACTGCGCTCGGTGGGTCCGCGGCGACGGAGGTGATGTTCGAGAACGAGGTCGGCGAACCAAAAGCGGCCACGACATGGTCTGGCAGTGGCACTTGGCAGTTCTTGGTCGGATTGACGGCCCCCATGATTGACTTCCTCGATACGTTCTGGACTGGCCATCCGAACGTCATGCTGGCGACGAGAGATTCCGACAAACCGGATCCGCCCCTTGAGTGGCTCTCTCGAGGCGAGGAGTTCCTGGCGACTCTCGTGGCCCTCTGCGTCCGCGAGGTGCTCGCACATCTCAGGAACTGCCTGCTCTTTGTGATGATCGGCCTCTTCCTCATCCTGGGTGTTGTTTCCTCGTTCCCGTTCCAGCCGCAGCGGCACCTGCTCGGGTTTCCTTGGGTAGTCATGCTTGGCGTGATCGGTGCGCTTGTGATGGTCTTCGTCCAGATCGATCGGGACGAGGTGATCAGCCGGATTTCGGGCACGCCCCCGGGGAGAGTGAGCTGGGATTGGACCTTCGTCTCGAGCCTCCTGACCTACGGGTTGCTGCCGCTGGCGACGCTCTTCGCAACGCAGTTCCCTGAGATCGGAACGGTCGTCCTGACGGCTTTGCAGCCGGTTCAAAAGAGCATTCCGTGAGCGACCTGTCGAGGGGAATCCCTGTCGTCGCCTTCGCTCTCGCCAATGTCTTACCGGCTGCTTCTGGCACGGCTTTAGACCTCTTGTGTCAGCTGCCTCGCGGCCCGATTCAGGGCCTCGTCGTGAAGGTCGGAGGGCCTTCCCTCGCGCCACCTCGCCTACGCTTGACCTTGCTGCACTTGCCGCGGGTTGAAGCGATGACGGCGGCGGTTGTAGGGAAGAAGACGGGCAGGAGATTATCGTGGGCCAACACTGGATTGTTTGCCGCTCGAGAACCACAGTGGCTGTTCGCATTCCTACGCCGGAGGCTGGCATGACAATACTCCGTCTTCTCCTGTTCCCTATTGGACTTTTGGTGCTTCAGCCTTGCCTTGGAGCGACTGAAGGTAATCCAAAGGAGGAATTCGAGTCACTGAAGGCCTGCGCCAGCATGGCCCGCGACGGACTTCCAGACATGGCGGAGACGCGCGACCGTCGGTTTGAGGGCAAGGTCCCGGTGGCAACTGCGCTGTGCCGCGGGGGTGAGAAGGCCCTGCAATTGCGTCTCACGCCCTGGGTGGACTGGTCGCAATACTGGGGCACCGGCGACCTCAGATCGAGACCAACCGGACTGATCACGAGCAGCGGGCCGTCCTTTCGTGGCCTAACAGGAGCCTTGTTCGACTTGGAGTATGAGCGCATCGAGCTGCTCAGGTTCAATCTTTTCGACAACAACAAGACCTATAAAGAGTACGTTACCGGACGAACTGCTGTTGCTGGTCCCACTATCAAGGTCTGGCCTGAGATGAGGCTGCCCAGCGGTCATCCCGACTATCAGAGCGTTGGGGGTGATGGAATTCAGGTCTGCAAGGGGGATCTGATCCGCAGCCGGACTCCGACAGGGATCTGTAACGACATCTTGAATCCTCTCATGGGCTCCTCCGGGCAGCTTTTCGCGCGCAACGTGGAGTTTGACACCACGTTCCCGGACCTGGGTCGGAACGAGCTGACCAAGAACCGCCACGGCAACCGACTGAGCCTCCTCATGCCTGATCCGCAAGTCGTGAGTAGGAAGCTATTTACTCGATCGCAATCACACCCGGAGGCTTGTAACGAAGGACTTGGCCTTCCTAACAACCCTCCATCCGCAAACTGCGAATACAAGAAGGCAGCATTTCTGAACGTGCTCGCAGCGTTTTGGATTCAGTTCATGACCCACGATTGGTTTTCTCATTTGGTGGAGGGGCACAACCACGCTGAATTCATGCCGGTGGGATGCCAGGCCCGGCTTTACAACAATGTCGAGACGCCCTTGACCGCGGATGAGATCCAGCGGCTTGGGTGCCGACCAGGGGACCGTATCGACAAAGCGTACGTTGAGGAGGCTGCGGAGCCGGAGCACTTCGTGAGCGGCGGCAAGGACTATCTCGCGCGGGCGCCGAAGACCATGCGCAACAACAATACGGCTTGGTGGGACGCATCACAGCTCTATGGATACGATGACGTTTCGCGAAACCGCGTCAAGCTCGATCGAAACGATCCCGCCAAACTACGTCTCGATCCCCTCCCGGGCTCGGCCGGCCCGGGTTACCTCCCTCTCTTCGAACCTGGCGATCCCATCAATCCCGAATGGACAGGACAGGAGGCCACCGGATTCCCGGACAACTGGACGATCGGACTCAGCTTCTTTCATAACGTGTTCGCCAGAGAGCACAACGCGTTTGTCGATGAGTACCGGAAGGTGGCAGCGCAAACGCCGCTGGCGGACTGCGGTTTGCGGAACCCCTCGGACCCCTCGCGGATCATTCGCTATAAGGATGTATCACCTGCCGAACTCTTCGACGTAGCCCGGTTAGTGGTATCGGCCGAGATCGCCAAGATCCACACCACCGAATGGACACCCCAACTGCTTTACAACGAACCCCTCTACAAAGGAATGAACGCAAACTGGAATGGCCTGCTAGGCCCCGGTGACGAACAGGTCTCAAGGGCGCTAAGCCTCTTGGTGAGTGCCCTTGGGGAATCTAAGGACGCGCAAGGCGCGTTGAAGTGGTATTCGGTGCTCGCCTCCGGGCCGGGTATTGTTGGTCTGGGCAGCAGAGTGCCCCACTATGACATCACAGACCCCGCATACACGAACGGCGGAGTCAACCATTTCGGATCTCCCTTCAACTTTCCAGAGGAATTCGTGACGGTGTATCGGCTGCATCCATTACTTCCGGACTTAATTGAGTACCGTCGGCTGGAAAAGGATCCAAACACGATCGTAGCCAAAATCCCCCTGGCAGCGACCTTTCGCGGCAAGGCCACTGACGTCATGCACTCGATCGGCCTTGCCAACTCTGCACTCAGCATGGGCCGTCAGCGACTGGGTTTGCTGACCCTCCACAATCATCCGCTATTCCTACAGAACCTCCGGATGTCGAGACTCGAGAGTGACACGCATCAGATCGACGTGGCAGCGTTGGATTTGATTCGTGACCGGGAGCGTGGGGTGCCTCGCTTCAACGAGTTTCGGCGACAGTATGGGCTTCGGCAGCTTACAAGCTACGACGACTTCATGGATCGTCGCTTGCCGCCTGACTCGCCCGAACGACCCGGGCAGGAGGAGATGGTCAAGTCACTCCGCGAGCTCTACGGCCAACACGTGTGTGATTCATCGAAGGTGATCACGGACGCGCAACGAAACGAGGACCGCTCCCCCATCAACGATTGTTTGGGAAGCCCGAACGGAACACTGATCGACAACATCGAAGATGTGGATACCGTCGTCGGGTGGCTCGCGGAGTCAACGCGGCCGCATGGGTTCGCGATCTCCGAAACTCAGTTTATCGTTTTCGTACTGAACGCATCCAGGCGCCTGTTCAGCGATCGCTTCTTCACGTCCAGCTTTCGGCCCGAGTTCTACACGACGCTCGGTCTGGACTGGGTGAACCACAATGGCCCAGGACCGGAGGTGATCGAAAAGGGCACCCCGAATGGTCACAAACAGCCGGTGTCTCCATTGAAGCGCGTCCTCATGAGGACGATTCCGGAGTTGAAGCGCGAGTTGCAGCCGGTAGTCAACGTCTTTGATCCGTGGGCAAGAGATCGAGGTGAGTACTATAGCCTCGAATGGATACCCCGCCCGGGCGCACAATCCGACGAGGCATTTCCAAGATGAAGCAGGACAACGACTTGGCGGCGTGTCTTGGGGGGAGGAACGAAACTGTGGTTGACCCGTTGATAGCTCTCACACCGGTTCTTAACGCTTGGAGGCGTCCATGAAACAGATCCTCAGGCCCCTTTTGTGGCGCGCCGTCTTGCTAGCAGGCGCCCCGTTGCTCCTCTTCAGCTCGGTGCTTATCGCCGATTCAGTGGCCACAGTCGCTCGGTCATCGAATCTGCGCAAGGATCACGACGTCTCGGCGGCCTTGGTGAAGCACCTTCCTGCTTCGACGCCGTTGACCGTCCTGGATACGAACCCCCAGAATGGCTACCTCCACGTTCGGACGGCCGAGGGCGATGAAGGTTGGGTTCTTGCAGGGAACGTCAATGCCGGAGCGGAAAGGCAGCCTGCTCACCACCCCACTCCCTTTGCGGCTCGGGCCGCCAAGGCGCGTTCGCGCAGCTCCGGACCTTGTGCCGCCTCGCTGAGCGATTGCACACCCGACGGCTGTGACTCTCCAGGCACCCCACACGCACTCCTCAACAACCGCAAGCGAACGGTACTCCCGGACGGTCCTGTGGTCACCCTCACCTTCGCTGACCTGCGGGCGCTGCAAGGTAGTACGGATCAGAAGGGCATTGCGCAGGGCGCCGACATAACCGATCGGGGCGTTCTCGTGGACCTCGACCTGGGTGGGGGCCGCAAGATCAGTGAAGGCACCCTCGTGCAGGTGGCCGGCTTCATCAGCCCAGAAAGAAACCTCGTCAAGGGGAGCGCTGAGTCCGTCAATTGCCGTCTCACCAGCGCCGACGAAACCGACGTGCACCTCCCCATTGTGGAGACGGCTGAAGGCACCGAGTTCGAGTCCCTGGTGGTAGAACCCATCCCTCAAGGCCGGCCCCCCAATTGGAACCTCACCCTTTGGAAAAACATCCAGACTGATGGGACCAAGCTCTTGGTCCGCGGACAGCTCATGTACGACAACATACACACCGTGAACGACGACCCGAGCCATACACAGGGCGGGCAACCCAAGAGGTTCACCCTCTGGGAAGTCCATCCCATCAGCGCGATCTTTGAGTGCGCCGTGCCTTCGAACGACTGCGACCCGGCGCGGGAAGCAGACTGGATCCAGGCGAAATGATCAACCTGGCCGGCCACGGGGAATGGGTTGGGTTCAATATCTGCCGGATCCGTGCGACCTTGCCCTACTCGCGTCGCTCGATGCCCTGCTGATACTCCCGGATCAAGTAGACCTGCGCGCCCAGTGCCCCCTTTCTACGATCAGGGAAGGGGCTGCGTTTAGCTAGGGGGTTAGTAGTGAGCTGGTTACGTGTTTCCTCATCGTTATGGTTCATGATCGTCAGCGGCGCCCTGTTGAGCCTCGTGGGTTTTGGCGCCCATTGGTTGCCGGCCTCGCCTCCGATTCAGCATTGGGAAGGATGGGAACTCGCTGCGATCTCATGGACGGGGCTGTTCGCGCTTTACTACCATTTCAATTCTCCGTTTGTTGGTGACTTCGGCTTCCATAGATGGATGACACTGTTGTGCCTTGTGGGCGTAGGCCTCTCAGCCGCACTAGCAGCAGTTTGTCTTGTGTTGTGGCATCTCCATCCCTCGCTGCACCAGCTTCTTGACGCGCATTTGTGGTTTGCCGGATTCATCTCGGCAATGCTGCTCCTCTCCGACGTGCTCTTTTATGGACGCCACGACGATCCAGTTGAAAAGGCAGCCTTTCTGCAGAGCGCCCTCTTTGCCGATCTCCCCGCAACGTTCGCTTTGGTTATCCTCATTGCGTTTAACACGTTCCATCATTTTCACCTTTGTGGCGAGAGCCTGGAGGCCTTCCTAGGGGGGGCCATCTCCTTACAATTTCTGGCAGCGAACGTCGTATTCGTTCTGATCCAAGGGGGCCTCGTGAGCAGGGCTCAGGCCGGATCGGCCGGCAGCTTCCTGACTCTGCTCAAGATTTCCACTGTTGCATGCATTCTTCTTGCGGTGGTGCCCTTTGGTTTCCTCGTCACGCACCGCCGTGACGAATGGATTGACTTTGAGTCCTGGCTCGGCCACGAGGGGGCTGCCCGGCGCCAGTTCGACCTAGACCAACAAGAAGGAAATATTCGCGGCTTGCTTTCTGGCGCTTGGAACTCCGGGACGAGCACGAGCAAAAGAGGGTTTGGCAGACCTGAAATCCAGACGGTGTTCTACATTCCAAATCAAGTGTGCGAATCCTCTCCTGGCCACCCCGGGAAGCTGGCCATCAAGCTCCAGAGAATCCGGGACCGTCCGGAGAGCCAACGGTTCGTATGCCTGTTTGTAACCGGGACACCCAGCTTCGCAGATGGAACAGCAGGTTCCGTTCTCTTGACGAGAGTGGCTTCGGGTGATCACGAATTTGCCATTGTGAGGCATGCTCGCTGGCTTGAACTACCCGATCTCGTAGAAGCCTTCGTGGTTACGAAGTATTGCGAGTCTGACTTGCCCTATACGGACTTTATTCAAATCCACACTCGCAAGTACCTAGGGACAGCGCCTGAAGACAGCGGAGAAGCCGAGGTGGACGTAGCTCTCGAGTCGGCAAAGGAGGTGAGCCGAGCGCATGTGTGGGAAATGCGACCGCGCGCTCAAGGTGCCGGGATCCCACTTGAGTTCCGAGAGGCTGGTGGAGTTGACGCTGGCATATCGCCGCTTGAGCCGCAATTTAGAGAGTGGATCCACTATGTCAACAGCTGCGTTAAGGGCGAGTCTGAACCGCGTCCAGGGCCGACGGCCGACGGACCCTCCTGGAAAGATGCGAAGCAATTGCTGACGGAAGCGGCCATCTTGCTGGCTGAGAGCGAGTATAAATATAAAAGGCACTGCGCCCTCACTTCGACGCGGAACGCTGTGGTATTCACCTACACGCTCAAGATCGAGCACGAACCGGGTGCAGCCCGGCCGACCACTGGGCCGTGAGCGTCACGCTTCCCCTCGACGTTGGGACACTCTGCTGTGGCCAGAAGGGCCGTCGCTCCTCGGCGGTCGCTGGCGCTGGCTTCGTCCGCCCTCTGTCTTTTAGTGCAGAAAGAGAGAGTGGCGGTAGCCTAGCGGGGCGAGTCGACATCACCCGCGCGATCGCCAGGCTCATAGGACAATAGCGCTTGACCCGCTACCAGGCGGGAAGCCTGGCGTGTTCACGAGGATGGAAAGGATGAGGCATCGGCCCCGCAGCGGCTGCCGCAGACCGAGAGGCTCATCTTAGCTGCCCTGTGGAACAGAGCCAGGTGGAATTCCTCTCTACAAGGCTGCCCCCCGAGTCGCGGACGAGAGATGTGAGCGGCCTGAGGCAGCAATGGGAGGGAGTCCGGGCGATGGGCTACGACAATAAGACGGCTGATCGAGTGCGGCGGATACTCTCCCGTCGGCGGGACGTCGTCGAGAAGAGGATGGTCGGAGGACTGTCCTTCATTGTGAGCGGCGGCATGTGTTGCGGCGTCACCAGCACAGCGCTAATGGTTCGCGTGGGACCTGAAGCGCGCGAGTGGGCGTTGGCTCAGCCGCACGTGCGGGCGATGAAATTCGCTGGGCGGCCCTTGGCTGGCTTCGTGTGCGTCGATCCTGCAGGCTTTCGGACCGAGACGGCACTCGCAAGATGGGTTCAGCGGGGCGTCGATTTCGTATCGGGACTCCCCGCGAAGAGAAGGGCCACGAGGAAGGCTCGACCCAGGACGCCGTTGTGAGGTGGTTGCCGAGGCACTAGAGGGTTGGCGGCCACTCTCGCCAACCCCCCTTGTGTCTGCCCGCTCGTCTGAAGCCCTTGCACGTTGGGCCGGCAGGACCGGGCGCTTGCTGATCACCTCCGGCAAGACTTACTGGACAAATGGCCGTTCGAGGTGTTCCGCCAACCCCTCGAGACAGCCGTGCCACCCCTCCCGGTGCCGATCGCGGACGCTTGGGTCAAGGATGCGTTGGTGCACGACAATGACCTCGGTCCCGTTGGCATGTGGCTCGAAGCGAACGTGAACCCGCTCTGGCGGTTGCGAAGCTGACTCCAGGCGCCACGTGTAGACGAGCTCGTGGGCTGGTTTGATGACCTCGAATTCCCCCACGATCCACACGATCCTCCCGTCGGGGTGTTGGTTGCCGATGCGGTAGCGGCCGCCGACCCGCAGATCGATCTGCGCATCCACACAGGTGACGTCACGGGGACCCCACCACTCCCTGAGGTGGGCGGGCTGGGTCCAGGCCTCGAAGACGGTGTCGGCCGTGGCACGAATCACCCTGCGAACCTCCAGGCTCAGGGGCCGGAGCGGAGGAGCGTTCTTGGAATTCTCGTTGCCCATCACTTCTCCGTGACTCAACGACCGCCGTCTTGCTTATTCTTGTCCTGCTCGACATAGCGGGCGAGTGCGTCGAGGGTTTCTTCCCAGAAGGGTCGGTAGCGACTCAGCCACTGGTCCGCCTCCCGCAAGGGCTCCGCGCCGAGCGAGCACCGGTGGACGCGGCCATCGACGTCCCGGACGAGCAGCCGGGCGCGCTCCAGGACTTTCAGGTGCTTGGACACCGCGGGGAGGGACATTTTGAAGGGCTCGGCGAGATCGGTCACCTTGGTCGGCCCCTGAGCGAGGCTACCGAGAAGGGCCCGCCGAGTGGGGTCGGCAAGGGCCCGGAAGACCAGGTTGAGCCGATCCTCGGCTTTAGATCTCCTGTAGGAAGCACTTGACAGCATGGGGAGACCTCACTAAACTCAATATTAAACCATATGGTTTACTTAGTCAATGACCGATCGCGTCGTCTATCTAGCGCACAGTAAACAAGTTGTCAGGATTTGCGGCCAGAACTGAGGGGGCAAGTGGTGATGAATGAAAATGTGAAGCCGAGGGTGGTGACCCTCGTGAGCGCAAGGTCACGAGGGCTCGTGATCTCCGGAGCCATCCTACTTGGTGGTCTGGCCACGGTTGGCCTCGGCCCCGGGCCTCGCCCAAAGCCCTCAGCTGAAGACAAAGCGGTCGAGGCGGCCTCGGCGTCAATCTCAATCCACCAGGAGATCGACCTAAACGCGAGTCCGCAGCGCGTCTACGAGGCGCTCTTGGACGCCAAGCAGTTCAACACGTTCTCGGGCCTTCCGGCCGAGATCCATCGCGAAGCCGGCGGGGACTTCTCGTGCTTCGGCGGCCACATCGTGGGACGAAACGTCGAGCTCGTGCCCAACCAGCGGATTGTTCAGGCCTGGCGCGCCGTCGGCTGGCCCGAGGGCGCCTATTCCATCGCCAAGTTTGAGTTGAAGGCACAGGGCTCCGGGACCCGGGTGATCCTGGATCACAGGGGTTTTCCGGAGGGGTTGAAGGATCATCTCGCCCAAGGCTGGAAGGAACACTACTGGGATAACCTGACCAAGTACTTCCCCTGAGCAGGTCCTCGTGGTCGTGAGGTCGCCCCGCCCGGGGTCGGGCGCGGTTAGGCGGAGAGAATTGGGGGCGCCGAGGACAAGCCCGGTCTAGGGGGCGGAATGTGTCAATGATTGTGAGACGGTCAACGAGTGGTTTGTTGGCGTTCCTCCAGCCGCCGATCATAGCGGTGACGAACTCTTGGTCCGATCGGATCTCGGGAGACGAAGCGTCCTACTTGGGGTCGTGCGTTGTAGTAGATAAAACGCACCCTCCGCGCTTCGGCGGCACCTCACGGGAGCGGTGGACTACGTGATCGTCGTCCCCTCGGTGTTCGCGTCAAATGGAGCGCTGCGGTCCAGCCAACAGAGGACTTGTAAACCTGGGCATCCACGTTCAGCGTTTCGTCAACCGAGTTCCAAGAAAAGGAGTCAGGCGGGGCGCCAGGTCTGGTACTCGCCAGGACTTCAGACCGGATTTTCGGAGGAGCGCCTGTCGCGCGGACTAGTCGATCCAGTTCGTCGATGGCGTCGATCGCTCTGTGCGAAGTTCGCTTCACAATCACCGCCGTCAGACCGCGCGCGTCGTCGGCACTTCCAGTGTCGAATACGAATGTCGTACAGCACTCACACTCGCCGTCAATCACTCGCCCAGACCACGTGAACATGCGATGGGGTGTATCGGAGTCACTGGGGCTCATTGGTCCCGGCACGACTTGCAGGATGTCTTTCAGAGTCAGCGTCTCTCCTGGCGAGCTCCCTAAGCGCTTCAAGAGTTGCTCGTCGGCCCCTAGGCTGCGGCATACGCTGGGGGGTGACGAACCGCCAGAGAGTGTTAGCAGGATCGGAAGTATGGCGTAAGTTGAGGTCATTGACGATTCGCGGCCTCCTGGGTTGCTCTCGACTGAAGGGGAGGAATCATCACGAATCGAGAACGAACTCCAAGCCGTCATCATCGAGGGGCCGTTCTGTCGTCACCGCTACGCGCCTGACGACACCGATGACCCGGAAAGCCCATAGCGTGCGGCAGACCTCAAAGCTGGAAAGGCGGGACTGCGCACAGAGGAACTCGACGTCGCGGGCCTCCCCCAGGGAAGCCACGAGCTCCATAGCCTGAGGCGAGAGACTCATCTGCTGGATCGTGGCCTCCTGGCCCCCGCAGCGCACGTAGCGCGCCTCCAACCCCCCAACCGCGCGCTCTATTCGGGTCCAGGACTCGATCCTCCTTATGCCCTCGAGGATCACGCTCGGTGTGTTGATGTTCAGGGTGATGGACTCGTGGGATTCCGCTCCCTCGTCGAGCCGATAGCGCCCTTCAGTCCACTGGAACGCCCCGTAGATGATCTCCTGGGTCTGGTCGACGACCGCCCGCACGAGGTCTTTGGGGGCAAGTGTGCCCTGCTCCACCAGGATGGTCCCCAGCCGCTTGCCGGGTGTGATGGCCTTGGACCCGTCGACGAGCTGCCGCAGGGTGAGGGCGCCCCGCCGCAGCAGGAGCGTTCCCAGCCGGCTGTCGGGATCGGAGGAGGAGGCAAAGACCATCCTGCCGTCCTTCAAGCTCACACGCACTTCCACAGCTGTCCGACCCAGGATCAGCACGCCCGTCCAAAGGCGCCGACTCAGGTCCAGGACCAGATCGGGCAGGTCCTGTTCTCCCAGGTTCCCTTCGGGCCGCGGGGATGAAGCCTCTGTTCCCATGCGCGGCTGATTATCGGAGATTACTGAGTCTGCGCCAAGCGCGGAACCTTGTTCCTTCTCATCATGGATTCAGCGCCCGCCCTACTCGAGCCCGTGCTTCGTGGAAGCGGGGGCCGGATGGGGCCAGCAAACGCACGAGCAGGAAACGCCGGTCGAGCTCGTCGACCGCAGCCCGCATCCCCCCGAAAGCCTCGAGCTCCTCGTGGAGACCCTCCACAACGGCTGCGTCGATTTGGCGTCCGGTTATCAGCGTCGTTCCCAGATACGAGGCATCGCTGGCGACCCACGGCCGGGACACGTCTTCCTCGCTGGGCTCGACCCGGTAGCGTTCCAGGTATTCGAGCGAACCAGCGCGTGACACCGCCAGCTCGTGGGCCAGGGTGGCGAACATCCATTGCTCGCCCCGCGCCTTCCGCCCGCTCATCAATGCATCGCTCCAGTAGAGATAGCCGCTGTCGGAGAGGTCTATCTCGATCCGTTGGTCGATCCGGGCCCCTGCGAATGGGATCAGCGGCTTCCACTGGCATTGCAGCCGGGCGTCATGCCCGATGTAATACGTGCTCAGGAGCCGCGCCACGCTCCCTTCAGGGCTGGGATGCACCTGCAAGGCCGATTGGGACGTCAGCCGCACCGACGCGCCCCGCTCCACACGGATCCTTTGCTCGAAGCAGTCGCCGCCGAAGACGCCCGGGGCGGACGAGGCGAGAATCACGTGAAGTCCCTCGCCCTCTCGGAAGCACCGGCCGACGCGGAGCGGCGGCTCCGCGTACGCGTCTGCCAGCACGGTTCGACCGTTCCGACAGGCAAACCGCAGCTCGAGCCTGGCATGCCGGCCGATCGTCGACAGGGAACGGCGATCGCGACTCTCGACAAGCGGTTCGGCCGACCCGCGCATCACTAGACTAGCCGGCGACATCTTCGTAAAGCAGATCACGCCGAATCCACGTCACCACATTCTCGAGGCCCGCACCGTTCTTGAGGTTGGTGAACACGAACGGCCGATCGCGTCGCATCAGCTTCGCGTCCCGTGCCATGACGTCGAGGCTGGCGCCCACGTGCGGTGCGAGATCGATCTTGTTGATCACCAGGAGGTCGGACCGTGTCACCCCCGGTCCGCCTTTGCGTGGGATCTTGTCGCCGCCCGATACGTCGATGACGTAGATCGACGCGTCCACGAGCTCCGGACTGAAGCTCGCCGCCAGATTGTCCCCCCCGCTCTCCAGGAACACGATGGCCAGATCAGGATGCCGGTGGCAGAGCTCGTCGAGAGCGTCGAAGTTCATCGACGCATCCTCCCGAATGGCCGTGTGGGGGCATCCTCCGGTCTGCACGCCGATGATGCGGTCGGCGGGCAGGGCTTCGCTCCGAACCAGAAACTCCATGTCCTCGCGCGTGAAGATGTCGTTCGTGATGACGCCCAGGCGGTACCGCTCGCGCATGGCCTTGCAGAGAGAATCGACGAGCGCGGTCTTGCCGGATCCCACTGGTCCGCCGATCCCGATCCGTAGGGGGGTGCGGCTCACGATCGGAATAGCCGTGAATGGAGGTGCCGCTGGGCCATGAGGGCGATGTCCATGGCCGGCGTAAACGACTCGGCCCGGGCTCGGCCCGCCATGGCCTCCACCACGGCCGGGACCCGTTTGAGGACGGCGGCCAGCTGGGTGTGCGCATCCGTTTGTCCGATCGACATCAAGCGCATCGCCGCCGAGATCGTTGACGCGAGCCGCGTGTACGCAAACGCCGCGGCCGCATCAAGTTTCGCCACTCCCGCCGCCGCCGACACGCAGCCAAACCCGACCGGCAGCGTCGGCCGAATGATCCTGCGATTGGCGAGCTCGAGTGCCTCCTCCAGGCGTGGATCGGGATAGAGCGCGTGCCAAGTGGTCACCAGCCGCAGGCCCATCGCATGACTCGAATGACGCGCTGACGCCGCCGGTCGCAAAGCGTGGATCTCGTCATCCAGCCTGCCGAGCGCCGACCACTCACGATTGGTGAAGGCCGCCCATGCCTGGAGCATGGTCGGACCGTCGGCGCGGCCGAGGGTCTCATCGAGACACACGTCGAGCCATGCGCGCAGGTCGCCGGGGGTTCGGACACGCCCCGCGGAAGTCGCCGCTTCAAGGCCGTCCGAGTAGCCGAAAGCCCCGATCGGAAACAGGCTGTCGCAGAGGTGCAGCAGGGCGACCAGCGTCATCGTCAATGTTGATGGGGGGCGACGGCCGTCGCAGGCGTGAACGGCAACGTCGCGCGCGTATAGGGGATGTGCTGCTGCTCCAGCAGCTGCTCGACGCCCGCGACGTCCGGACACACGATCGCACGCTCGGCAATCATCAGCGGCTGATGCCGGTTGCCGATGTGGTACGCAAACAAGCCCCACTCCTGCTGGGTCCGCGGCTCGATCACGAACACGGGTTCCGGCCGCTCGACGACGGTCACCACCGTGCGGGCAGCGTCGACCACGAGGCAGTCGCCCTGGCGAAGAATCGTCCCCCGCGGCAGCGCCGTGCCAAACTCAACCCCGCCATCTGACCGCCGCCGGCCGTGCACGTGCACACGGTCCTCCCAGCCAAGAGTTATGGTGTCCAGCGCGTAGCCCCGGGCGGCTTCGGGCAGTGAGTCCTCGTGGTGTGTCCCTTCAATGACCGTCACGGTTGGTGTCGTGGCGCCTGAGTTGATGCCTGCCAACGCGGTCCCCCTAGAAAAGAAAATACCGCTGCGCGAGAGGTAGAACGTCGGCCGGTTCGCTCGTCAACAGCTGCCCGTCCGCGCGAACCTCATAGGTGTCCGGATTCACCTCTACTTTGGGCAGTGCGTCGTTGAGCACGAGGTCGCGTTTTCCGAGCGTCCGGCAGCCGCGGACCGCGGCTGCCCGGCGCCCCAGCCCGGCGAGGGCGCCCGAGGCGACGCCGGCCTGGCTGACGAAATTCAGGCTGCACGCGTTCAGCGCCCCGCCGTAGAACCCGAACATCGGCCGCCCCACGACCGGCTGCGGCGTCGGAATCGACGCGTTGCCATCGCCCATCATCGCCCCTGCGATGAACCCACCCTTGAGGATCAACTCTGGCTTGACGCCAAAGAACGCCGGCTTCCACAGTACGAGGTCCGCCAGTTTGCCGACCTCGATCGACCCGACCTCGTGCGCGATGCCGTGCGCGATCGCCGGGTTGATGGTGTACTTCGCGATGTAGCGCCGAACGCGCAGGTTGTCGCTTCCCGGCGTCTCCCCGCTCAACGGGCCCCGCTGACGCTTCATCTTGTCCGCCGTCTGCCACGTGCGGCAGATCACCTCGCCGATCCGCCCCATCGCCTGCGAATCAGAGGACATCATGCTGATGGCGCCCAGATCGTGCAGCACGTCCTCGGCGGCGATCGTCTCCGGGCGGATGCGCGAGTCGGCGAACGCAACGTCCTCGGGGACGTGCGGCGACAGGTGATGGCAGACCATGAGCATGTCCAGATGCTCGTCGAGCGTGTTGCGCGTGAAGGGCATGGTTGGGTTCGTGGACGAGGGCAGCACGTTCGGCTCTCCGCAGAGGCGGATGATGTCCGGAGCGTGGCCACCACCTGCACCCTCGGTGTGATACGTGTGGATCGTCCGCCCCTTGATGGCGCGGATGGTGTCCTCGACGAACCCCGCCTCGTTCAGCGTGTCGGTGTGAATCGCCACCTGAACGTCGAACTCGTCGGCCACGCACAAGCATTGGTCAATGGCGGCGGGCGTAGTGCCCCAGTCTTCGTGGAGCTTGAGGCCGAGCGCGCCCGCGCGGATCTGCTCCCGCAACGACTCCGGACCGGACGCGTTGCCCTTGCCAAGAAACCCGAAATTGAGCGGAAACGCCTCCACCGCCTCGTACATGCGGCGGATGTTCCACGCGCCGGGCGTGCAGGTCGTGGCCTTCGTTCCTGTGGCGGGTCCGCTCCCGCCGCCAATGAGGGTCGTGATGCCAGCGTAAAAGGCTTCCGGAATCTGGTTCGGCGAGATGAAATGGACGTGGGTGTCGATGGCGCCTGCGGTCAGGATGTGGCCCTCCCCCGCCAGCACCTCGGTCGAGCCGCTGATGATCAGCTCGGGCGATACGCCCTCCATCACGCCTGGATTGCCGGCCTTTCCGATGCCGGAGATGCGGCCGTCGCGTATGCCCACGTCCGCCTTTCGGATCCCGGAGCTGTCGACGATGACCACGTTCGTGATAACGAGGTCGGGCGAGCCCGCCCCGCGGCTGGCCGTCGCCGACTGCCCCATGCCGTCGCGAATGACCTTGCCGCCCCCGAATTTTGCCTCGTCGCCGTAGACCGTGGCGTCGGCCTCGATCCGGATGACGAGCTCCGTGTCGGCCAGCCGCATGCGGTCGCCCGTTGTCGGGCCGTAGTGGTTCGCGTAGGTCAGGCGATCGATCTTCATGGTGACGGCTTGAGGAAGCGGCCTACGGCCTCCAGGGCGGCGGCGCGCACGGCGGCGTCATCGAGCGCGCCTTCGACGAGGCGATTGAGGCCGATCACCTCACGGGACCCGCCGATGGCCACCAGCTCCACTTCGCGCGTGTCGCCGGGCTCGAAGCGAACGGCCGTGCCCGAGGCGACGTTCAAGCGCATGCCATATGCTGCTGGGCGGTCGAACGACAGGCAACGATTCACTTCGAAGAAATGGAAGTGCGAGCCCACCTGAACCGGGCGATCACCGGTGTTCGCCACCTCGAGGCGCCTCGTCGCTCGGCCGGCGTTCAGCTCGATCGGGTCAGGGGCAAAAAAATATTCTCCGGGGATCATGACCTCACCTAATGGGCTGATGGATCGTCACGAGCTTGGTGCCATCGGGAAACGTCCCTTCCACCTGAATCTCCCCGATCATCTCGGCGACGCCCTCCATGACCGCATCCTGGGGAAGGATGGTCGGGCCGACGCTCATGATCTCGGCCACGGACTTGCCGTCGCGGATGAGCTCCAGGATCTCCGACGTAATGAGGGCCACCGCTTCCGGATGATTCAGCTTCAGGCCGCGCGCGCGACGCTTTCGAGCGAGCTCGCCCGCGCTGAAGATGAGCAGTTTGTCGATTTCGCGCGGTGTTAGATGCACGCAAGCGCCTCGTGGAAGGTTGGCTAGACGTTAACACACGGGAGGTGCACTACCCAATGTCGAATTGATCAGCAATAGGCGTGCCTCGCGACCTTCCGAATGCCCGAAGGGGCCCTCTTGGCGTTGGTGCCGGCGTTCCGAGGTTGGCGTTCAGAGCCTTCGTGCACGGTCGCTGAGCCGCTGGACGCAAGTCAGGGTGGCGTGCCCGAGCGACCGTACGTCGAGCCGGGTCCGACCGCCTTGGGCACTCCGGTTGAAACGCCACCCGTGACATTTGTGTTACCTATTTGGGCTCATCGCACATTTGCGTCACGAGCGATGGTGGGTGCTCCTCAAGGGGCTCGCGACTCTCGACGGCCGACTCATTGGGGTTCCCCTAGGTGAGTGGTCTCTCCATCTGACTGGGACATTAAGGTCACATTGAATTCACGATACTACAATTCTGTCAGCTCGTCTTAACATCTTGGTGCTGCCCGATAGCCTCGCTAACTAACGCTTCACATTGGTGTTAGCGCCCGCATTCTAGGCCGGTGGGGACCCGGTCTCAAGCTTGCATTCTTAGGCACCCGACGTCCAACTCTTCGTTTCGTGCGCGCGTGTCTCGGCCAGCTCCTCGGCGATTTGGCAGGTGGGGTTCTGGCGGTCCTGAAGTCCGTGACAGGCGCGCCATCTTGGGAGACGGCCACGTGCGAGCTCATCTTGACCTTCGGTGGACCGGGCAAGGATTCGATCGTGGTGCTGCCCAAAAGACACGAGGTTTGTCAGTTCGCCCTTCCCGCGCCCACGCGAAAGGATGGACAGTGATCGATATCTACATCGGGAAACACTCCGCGGCTTCTGCGCGCTATGGAGCAACTGCTCTTCTCGCGTGTGCCCTGGTGCTGGCGTCCGCGCCGCTGCGAGCGGAGGACGCCCCACTCCCCAGCGTCTCGGTGGGAGGTGGTGTACGAACCAGCTTCCAGCACGACTCACCCGACGGCGGGAGCTCCACAGACTCCTTTCTTCTCAACAGCGTTCGTCTCTACGTGAACGGCTCGGTCACCCGCAAGATCAAGCTCATGTTCAACACCGAGTACGACGGATCGGGCAATCACGTGACGGTCCTCGACGCGGTCGCGCGTCTGGAGTGTTCCGACCAGGTCAATTTCTGGGTCGGTCGGATGCTGCCACCGAGCGACCGCGCGAACCTCTATGGCCCGTACTACGCAAACCACTGGGACGTGTACACCGACGGCGTCCAAGATGGCTATCCGTTCGTCGCCACCGGTCGCGACAACGGCGCCCTGTACTGGGGCCAGTTCGGCAAGGTGAAGGTCGCGGCCGGCGCCTACGACGGCACCTCCGCCACCGGGGTCAGCAAGCTGATCGGAGCCGGCCGGGTCCAGGTCGATCTCTGGGATCCGGAGCCCGGCTACTACATGAACGGCACGTACTACGGCGAGAAGAACGTTCTCGCCTTCGGGGCGGCCGGGCAGGTGCAGGGCAGCGACAAGGCCCAGGGAAGCAACAAGGCTTACAGCGGCGACTTCCTGGTTGAGAAGAAGCTAAGCGGCGGCAGTGCCTTCTCGATCGAGGCCGAATACGCGAAGTACGACGGGCTCGGCGGCTACCAGGCGCGCTACGCCACGGACAAGGGTGGCTACGTGCTGGCGAGCTATCTCTTCCCCCCCGCGAAGGGCACGACACGGAGGTTCGAGATCCTCGGCAAGTTCGCCAAGGCGACTTTCAGCAATGGCATCACGGCGAAGGACCGTGACTACGACCAGAAGACCATCGAAGTCAACGTGAATTACCTGGTCAAGGAATTCAACGCGCGCGTGATGCTGTTCTACCTCCACAAGGACTTCAGCGCGGTACAACCGAACGACCAGCAGTTCGGCGTCGGTTTCCAGGTGCAGATCTAAATGACAAGGATGTCCCGCGGAGGCACGGTCTTGAGTCCTCGATCCCGATTCATAAAGGAGTTAAGCCATGAGTCGTAGACACTTGTTCCTGGCCGCCCTGTCGCTTGGTCTGGCGCTGGCTCTCCCGAGCGCCGGATCGGCCCAGGACACCATCAAGGTCGGCGTTCTCCATTCCCTCTCGGGAACGATGGCGATCAGCGAGACCACCCTCAAAGACACGGTTCTCATGATGATCGACGAGCAGAACAAGAAGGGGGGACTGCTCGGCAAGAAGCTCGAAGCCGTCGTGGTCGATCCCGCATCGAACTGGCCGCTCTTTGCGGAGAAAGCCCGTCAACTCCTCGAGAAGGACAAGGTCGCGGTGGTCTTCGGATGCTGGACCTCGGTGTCCAGAAAGTCCGTGCTGCCCGTGTTCGAGAAGGATGACGGATTGCTCTTCTACCCCGTCCAGTACGAGGGCGAGGAGTCGTCGAAGAACGTGATCTACACGGGAGCGGCGCCCAATCAGCAGGCTATTCCCGCGGTCGATTACCTGATGAAGGAAGTCGGGGTGAAGCGCTGGGTGCTCGAAGGGACCGATTACGTGTACCCGCGCACCACCAACAAGATTCTGGAGGCCTATCTCAAGGCCAAGGGTGTGGCGCCTGCCGACATCTCGATCAACTACACCCCCTTTGGTCACTCGGACTGGCAGACGCGAGTAGCCGCCATCAAGACGTTCGGTTCCGCCGGTAAGAAGACCGCGGTGGTGTCGACGATCAACGGCGACGCCAACGTGCCCTTCTACAAGGAGCTCGGCAACCAGAAGATCTCGGCGGAAGACATTCCAGTCGTGGCGTTCTCGGTGGGTGAGGAGGAGCTCTCCGGTCTCGATACCAAGCCGCTCGTCGGCCACCTTGCGGCCTGGAACTACTTCATGAGCAACAGCTCACCCGCCAACAAGGCGTTCATCGAGCGGTGGCATGCGTTCATCAAGAACCCCAAGCGGACGACGAACGATCCGATGGAGGCACACTATATCGGGTTCAACCTGTGGGTGAAGGCGGTCCAGAAGGCGGGCTCGACCGACGTTGAGAAGGTGCTTGCCGCCCTCCCCGGCCTCGAGGTGCCCAACCTCACGGGTGGCGTGGCCAGGGTCCTTCCCAACCACCACATCACCAAGCCTGTCTACATTGGGGAAGTGCGGGCCGACGGTCAGTTCGACGTGGTCTGGAAGACCACGGCCCTGGTTCCCGGCGATGCCTGGTCGCCTTACCTGACAGGCAGCAAGGACATCGCCGCCGATTGGGTAACGCTCAAATGCGGTAATTTCAACACGATAACGAAGGTTTGTTCGGGACAGAACTACAAGTAACCTTTCATGCCCCTCCTCGATCGGCGACATGTGCGTGGGCGTCGGTCCGGTCGAGGAGCGGGCATGGCCAACCCGCCGAGGCCGCTCTGGCTGCTGGCGGGTCTCGCGCTCCTGTTTCCCGCGCTCGCCCAACCCCAGGACGACAGCTTCCTGGCCACGCTCGGAGAGCTGCGCGAGGCCAGCTTTCCGGACAAGGAACGGATCGTCGAGCGTCTGGGCGAGGGCGGCCATCCGAGCGCGCGGCCGGTCCTCGCCGCCTGGCTCGAGGATCGGCTCTGCGTTCGCCAGTCGGACCAGAAGATCCTCATCGTCAAGTCGACGGACGAGAGCCTGGCGTCGCTCGAGCTCGTCGATCCCGGCTCGCAGAAGGACGCCGGCTCCGCGACCCGGGACGATCTGGCCAAGATCGGAACGAACAATCATCTGCGCCGGCAGCTCAAGATCGCGCTCGCGCGGTTCGACCTGTCGAGCACGGATCCGGCCGTGCGGCTCGGGGCCGTTCGGGAGATGCTGCGCGCGCTGGACGAGCCGAGCATCGCCCTCATGCGAAAGAGGGTCGGCCTCGAGAAGGATGCCGCCGTGAAAGGAGAGATCGAGACCGGCTTGGCGCTCGCGGCGCTGGACGGCAGCGATCCCAAGGCCCGGCTGGAGGCGATCGCGGCCCTCGCCCACAGGCTCAGGCCCGACGTCCGCAATCGGCTCGCGAGCCTGCTCGAGAAGTCAGCGGACGGCACGTCCGCCGAAAGCGATGCCGCGGTCAGAAAGGCGGCCGCCGCGGCCGTTCGCACGATTGATCAGAAGCGTGCCGTGTACTCGGGGGTTGAAACGCTGTTCTTCGGCCTGAGCCTGGGGTCGGTGCTCGTGCTGGTGGCCATCGGGCTCGCGATCACCTTCGGCGTCATGGGCGTGATCAACATGGCCCACGGCGAGCTGATGATGCTGGGAGCCTACACCACGTACGTCGTGCAGCAGTCGATGCCGAATCACGTCGAAGCCTCGGTCCTCATCGCCATCCCGGCCGCGTTTCTCGTTGCCGGGGCGGCGGGGGTGGTCCTCGAGCGCACGATCATCCGCTTTCTCTACGGCCGGCCCTTGGAGACATTGCTCGCGACCTTCGGCGTGAGCCTTGTCCTGCAGCAGCTGGTGCGGTCCATTTTCTCGGCGAACAACCGGGCGGTCGAGACGCCCGCCTGGATGAGCGGCACCCTGCAGCTCAACGAAGCGCTGTCGATCACCTATAACCGCTTGTACATCATCGTCTTCACGATGTTGGTGTTTGCGATACTCGTGATGGTTCTGAAGCGGACCCGCCTGGGCCTCGACATCCGGGCCGTAGCCCAGAATCGCGCGATGGCGCGGGCCATGGGGGTTCGCAGCCAATGGGTGGACGCCATGACCTTTGGTCTCGGGTCCGGCATCGCGGGCGTGGCCGGGGTGGCGTTGAGCCAGCTCACCAATGTCGGCCCCAACCTCGGCCAGTCCTACATCATCGACTCGTTCATGGTGGTCGTGTTTGGCGGCGTCGGCAATCTCTGGGGCACGCTGATCGGCGGCATGGCCATGGGCATCGTCAACAAGCTGCTGGAGCCGTACGCGGGCGCGGTGCTCGGAAAGATCCTCGTCCTGGTGGCGCTGATCCTCTTCATCCAGCGCCGGCCGCGGGGGCTGTTTCCCCAAGTCGGCCGGGCGGCGGAGGCCCAATGATGCGCGCTCCGCGGCTATGGATCCCGCCGCGGGAGGACCCGGGCGGCGCGGTGTTCCTGCTGCTGTTGGCGGCGGTGGCGATTGGCGTCCCGGTCCTGAACCAGGTGGCTCCCGCGTCCTCGCCGCTGCACCTATCGACCTACACCCTTACCCTCGCCGGCAAGTACCTGTGCTACGCGATGCTGGCACTGGCGGTCGATCTGGTCTGGGGGTACTGCGGCATCCTGAGCCTGGGTCACGCCGCTTTCTTCGCGCTCGGCGGATACGCCATGGGCATGTACCTCATGCGCCAGATCGGCCCCCGCGGCGTCTACGGCAACCCGCTGCTTCCCGACTTCATGGTCTTCCTCAACTGGCAGAAGCTGCCGTGGTTCTGGCTGGGATTCGACCGCTTCTGGTTCGCGGTCGTGATGATGGCGCTGGTGCCGGCGGCCCTGGCGGTCGTGTTCGGCTGGCTCGCCTTTCGCTCGCGGGTGACGGGCGTCTATCTCTCCATCATGACGCAGGCGCTCACCTACGCCCTCATGCTCGCGTTCTTCCGAAACGACATGGGCTTTGGCGGCAACAACGGCTTCACGGACTTCAAGGACATTCTGGGCTTCGATCTCCACCAGGACAGCACCCGGGTCGTCCTGCTGGTGGTCACGACGGCGGCCCTGGCGGCTAGCTACCTCGCCTCCCGGATGATCGTGCGGTCCCGGGCCGGGCGCGTCATCCGCGCCATCCGCGACGCGGAGAGCCGCACCCGGTTCCTCGGCTACCGGGTCGAGTCCTACAAGCTCTGGGTGTTCGTGTTCTCCTCCGTGGTGGCGGGCATCGCGGGCGCGCTTTACGTGCCCCAGGTCGGCATCATTAATCCCAGCGAGTTCGCGCCCATCAACTCGATCGAGGTGGTCATCTGGGTGGCGGTCGGAGGGCGAGGAACGCTCGTAGGAGCCGCGGCGGGCGCCTTTCTAGTGAACTACGCCAAGACATTCTTGACGGGCGCCCTCCCGGAGGTGTGGCTCTACGCGCTGGGCGCCCTCTTCGTGTTGGTGACGGTCTTCCTGCCCCGTGGGCTGATGGGCCTCCTGTCGCGCCCCTGGCGGTCGCGTCCGGCCGGAGAGGCTACTCCGGCCGCGTGGACCCATCAACCCCAGTTGGGCGTGTCGGCCGTGATCAAGGCGAAATGACGGCGCCCCCGTCTGAAGCCTCACGCAAGATGCTCCGCCTCGAGGACCTGACCGTCAGCTTCGACGGCTTCAAGGCCCTGGACGGCCTCTCCCTGACCGTGGAGCCAGGAGAGCTGCGTTGCATCATCGGTCCCAACGGCGCCGGCAAGACCACGATGATGGACGTGGTGACGGGCAAGACGCGTCCGGACCACGGCTCTGCTTGGTTCGGGCCGGATGTCAATCTCCTGATCCTCTCCGAGCCCGAGATCGCCGAATCGGGGATCGGGCGCAAGTTCCAGAAGCCAACCGTGTTCGAGCAGCTCTCCGTGTTCGAGAACCTGGAGCTCGCTCTTTCGGGCGACAAGTCGTTCTGCCGGACGCTCCTCGCTCGCCTGAATCCGCCCGACCGCGAGCGCATCGACTCCGTACTCGAGACAATCGGGCTCACCCCTTATCACGCGGCGATGGCGGGCACCCTCTCCCACGGGCAAAAGCAGTGGCTCGAGATCGGCATGCTCCTCATGCAGGAGCCGGAGCTGCTGCTGGTGGACGAGCCCGTGGCGGGCATGACACCTCAGGAAACCGAGCGCACGGCGGAGCTGCTCCTCTCGCTTCGAGCCGAGCACACGCTCATCGTGGTGGAGCACGACATGGACTTTGTGCGCTCGATAGCGAGGCGGGTGACCGTCCTCCACGAGGGGCGCGTCCTGGCCGACGGTGACATGAACCAGGTGCAGAGCGACCCGCGCGTCATCGAGGTGTATCTCGGAGCGTGAGCGTGCTCGCGGTCAATAGACTGAACCAGTCCTACGGCGGCAGCCACACGCTCTGGGACGTCGACGTTGCCGTGCCCATGGGAGCGTGCACGTGTCTCATGGGCCGCAACGGCATGGGAAAGACCACGCTCCTGAAATGCATCATGGGCCTCCTGCCGGCGTCGTCCGGGGAGATCCGCTTCCGCGGCACCGATCTGCGCAGGCTTCCCGCGGAGGGGCGCGCCCGCCTCGGCATCGGCTACGTGCCCCAAGGCCGGGAAATATTTTCGCATCTCACGGTCGAGGAGAATCTGCGCGTCGGCCTTGGCGCGCACAGAGCCGGCGTGCGTTCGATTCCGGCCTACGTCTTCGAGCTGTTTCCCATGCTGAAGCAGATGCTGCATCGGCGCGGCGGCGACCTCTCCGGTGGACAGCAGCAGCAGCTGGCCATCGGCCGCGCGCTCGTCCTGGAGCCGACGCTGCTCATCCTCGACGAGCCCACGGAAGGGATTCAGCCCAATCTCGTGCACGAGATCGGCGACGTCATCCTCAGGCTCAACCGGGAAGCGGGGGTCACGGTCTTGGTCGTGGAGCAGCAACTCCGCTTCGCCCGGCGCGTGGCGAGTGAATTCTGCATTCTTGAAAAGGGCCGGTGCGTCGCCGGCGGCTCCATAGCCGCGTTGACCGACAGCGTCGTGCGCCAACACCTGAGCGTCTGAAAGAACGCCCATCCCACCCTAAGCTCCTCTCTCCTAGAGCCCGAGGCTGGCGGTACTACTCCACGACACGCTTGCTGGCGGACTCGCCCGGGTGCGACTCCCCTAGTTGGCGTCGCTGAGCTACGATGTCGGGGGTTCCGATCGTGATCCGCCTTCACCACACTCCGTCCGCGCCGCTCTCCGACTTCGTAGACCTGCTTTGGCTGTACGACGGCTACGCTCCGTCGCACGCTAAGGAGCGGCTGCTTCCCATGGGCACCGTGGAGCTCGTGGTGAACCTGCGGGAAGACCAGCCCGCCTTCCGCCGCCCCGTGGTTGCCGGGCCCCATTCGGAGTATTCGGTCCTCGACACCTCCCAGCAAGCGTCGGTGATCGGCGTCCATTTCAAGCCGGGCGGAGCCTTCCCGTTCCTCGGCGTTCCCGCGGGAGAGCTCCACAATCTCGAGGTGGACCTTGACACCCTGTGGGGAGCGAGGGCTGCGGAGATGCGCGAGCGGATCCTCACCGCTCCCACCCCCCAGGCGAAGCTCCGGGTCCTGGAGCAGGCGCTTCTGGCCACCGCACGGTCTTTCGCGCGGCACCCGGCGGTGGCTTTTGCTCTCCGCGAGTTCGAAGCCGTACCCCAGGCACGGAGGATTGCCGACGTCACGAACGCCGTGGGCCTGTCGCAGAGACGCTTCATCGACCATTTCCGCGACGAGGTGGGTCTTACGCCCAAGCTCTTCTGCCGGGTGCGCCGATTCCAGGAGGTGGTGCGCCTCGTTCATCGGGCGCGGGAGGTCGACTGGACGGACGTCGCGCTCTCCTGCGGCTACTTCGACCAGGCTCACTTCATCCACGATTTCCGTGCCTTCTCGGGGCTCAGTCCCACGACCTACCTCGCCTGGAAGAGCGACCACCAAAACCACGTCCCGCTACCCGACTAGGCGTCAGTTTTTTACAATCCTCGGGGCCCAGTCTTCGGGCAGTGTAGGTGTGTCAAGGAGGCGAACGAATATGGCAGGAAAAGTGAAGCCGATCCCTGAGGGTTACCACACGGTCACGCCGTACTACACAGTCGCAAACGCCGCCAAGCTGCTCGAGTTCGTGAAGCAGGCCTTCGGGGCGGAGGAGACCTTCCGGATGGCAGACCCTGATGGCTCGATCCGCCACGCGGAGGCACGCATCGGCGACTCGATGGTGATGATCGGCCAAGCGCGCGACCAATGGAAACCGAACCCGAACGCCGTCTACCTCTACGTCCCCGACGTCGACGCCACGTACCGAAAGGCCCTGGCCGCGGGAGCCCGGTCGACGCAGGAGCCGACCACGCATTTTTACGGCGATCGGGGCGCCGGGGTCGAGGACGCGCAAGGCAACATCTGGTGGATCGGGACGCACGTGGAAGATGTGCCTCCGGGGGAGATGGAGAAGAGGGCAAAGGCGGCTCAGGCTAAGGCCTGAGGCCCCGTGGGGAGCGCGCCCCGGGCAATAGGCGGCCCGCCAAAGCCCAAGTAGCGTGCGTTTGCGGTCTTGAGATCGGACCTGTCCTGAAGGGTCTGTGTGAGACCCTTGGCCGAGGTTTGCTCGCTGCATGCGGCTCATTCGTCGTCGGGACCATGTCGTCTTCCAGGCTGAGGTCACCGGAGGGGAGGCCTCGCTTCCGATCCTCCTCATAGACGGCCAGCCATTTCCTCCCGCGGAGGCAGCCGGCTATTTCCTTGCGGAAGCGACCGCAGCCGAGCTTGCTGAGCTCCGCCGAGGGGGCTACGTCCTCCTCTTGGCCGTCGAAGGAGCGGTAGTGCCATGAAGGAGCAGGGGTAGGGCCTTGTCTGTGTGCTCAAACTGCCCTCACCCCCTACCGACGCCTTGAAGGCCCTGCGCGCAGTACAACTCGGCCCCACTTGCCACCGAAGCCCACACCGCCTTGGCCTTCAGGAGTAACGCCTTCTATTTCATGGAGTTGAAGACGCTCGAGCGCTTCCGCAACGGCGGCCATTGGCCAACCCTGCTCCGGCCCCGGGCCAGCCCGCGGGTGAGCTTCCGACGAGCGCGCTGATGAACGTCAATGACCTTCTCGCGGCTGCCGGGGGCCTCGATGAAGATGGGACGGTACGCCTTCCGGAGGTCCTTTGGAGGCTCCTCGGCGACGCTCCCAACGCTCTCGTCTTCGCCGCCGACCGTTCGACCGTTATTGGAGAAATTCGGCTTGCCCCCAACGGGGCCGGCGTCTACCACGTGCAGGGCGAGGGCTACACACTCCTTTCGCCCGAGGAGCTCGAGGAGCTCCTTCGCGTCGTGCCTGTGAGCGTCTAACCTTCATTTCCTCCGACTAAGCCACCTCACAAAGTGTTTGACTTACTCTATTTTATAGAGTACTCTGTCCCCCTATGAAGCTTCCTGCAGTTTGGTTTCTGCCCATAGGAGCGCGAATGAAGACCGCGATTCCCACCCTTGCTCTTCCGCTTTTCCTCTCCACAGCGGTGCTCGCAGCGACATTCGTTCTTTCGTTGAGTCATCCGCTTGCCGCGCAGCCGCCGGTTTCAAACAGCGTCGACGCTCAACACGAGGCTATGCGCAAGCTCTCGTTTCTGGCCGGCCACTGGTCGGGGCCTGCGACCGTCTTTCGCGGACCGGGCGAAGGGCTTCATCTCACCCAGACGGAGGTTGTGGAGTACAAGCTGGACGGCCTCGTCCTGCTCATCGAAGGCACGAGCACAAGCGCTGACGGCAAGGTTGTCTTCAGCGCGCTCGCCACGATCGCGTACGACGACGCCTCCCATAGTTATCGCTTCCGCGCGTACCACGACGGCCACTATCTCGACACGGAGCTCCTGGTGCCCGCCAACGGTTTTTCCTGGAGCTTTACGGCCGGGCCAGCTCACGTCGTCAACACGATGGAGCTAACCAGCAAGGGCGAATGGCACGAAGTCACAGAGGCGACCGTTGGCGGCAATCCCCCTCATCGCAGCGTGGACATGCTGCTTCAACATCTGCCGTAAACGAAGAGCACGCTCCCGCGCAGCCGTGGGAGCGACGCGGAGGCAGTGCGCGGCGGTTCGCGCTTCCTCAAGGAGAAGTAGCCATGCAAGACCACGCCACCGAGCAGGAGCTGAAGGAGAGGCTGAGCCTCATCGAGAGCATGATCGCCGAGGGACGCCGGAGCACAGAGAGCTGGGGGTGGACGTTCGTCCTGTGGGGTGCTGCTTACTATCTCGCCATCGCCTGGTCCACGCTGGGTCACGGCGTCTGGGCTTGGCCAGTGACTACCTTGATCGCGGCCATTGTTACCTTTGTCGGTGCCTCCTCGAAGGGGGGCGATCACCCGGAGACCACTCTGGGCCGGGCAATCGGCTCTATCTGGATTGCCTTGGCAATCTCCCTGTTCCTGCTGTTTCCAGCCCTCGGCTTCAGTGGAAGACTGACCGATCTGCATGTTTTCGTGGCCGTCATATCGGCTATCCTTGGCATGGCGAACGGAGCCTCCGCCCTGATCCTTCGCTGGAAGGCTCAGGCGGCGTGCGCAGTCGTGTGGTGGGTTACGGCGGTGGCGGCCTGCTTCGGCACCGACGCGCAGAGCATGTTCGTGTTTCTCGTCGCCATTTTTCTCTGCCAGATCCTGTTCGGTATCTACGGCATGATCGCCGACGCGCAAGAGCGCAAGCGGCGCCGGCCAATCAATGCCTGACGTGCCCGACCTCAATCCCGTGGTTCACGGCAGGCTGCGCCTAGCCTTGCTATCGCTGCTCAGCGGGGTGGAAAAGGCCGAGTTCAAGTGGCTGCGCGCCAAGACTGAATCCACAGACGGCAACCTGGGCGCGCAGCTGCTCAAGCTCGAAGAAGCCGGCTACGTGGCCGTCGAAAAGAAGTTCGTGTTGCGCAAGCCGCAGACCCTCTATCGAATGACCGAAGCCGGCCGCCATGCCCTCACCGAATACGTCCAGGCACTAAGACAACTGCTTGGCCCAGCCATCAAGATGTAGAGTTCCGCGAGCTTGGCCTCGCGAGCCGGATCCTGCTTGGGGCTCCCGGCCAGCTGGCGGATCCCAACCGAGTCCTGCGATGTTTATGAAGCATGCTTTGGCGGTCGGATCGGGGCCTGAGTAGCGGTCCTGCCAGGCCAGGACCTCCCTCCTCATGTGCGTGGCGTGGCACGAGGGGCTGAATTGGGCCCCCTGTTCTCGCAACGCTCCTGTCAAAGGCAGGCTCTCAAGCGCACGTTGACCCCAGAGTAAGCGCTGTCCGTCCCCGGGTCCCTGGAGGAGGGTCACTCGGTGCTATCCTTCGCTCCAAGCGTCGACGGAGACTTGGAATCTCACTTGAGGGGGTAGGCATTGGAGCGCCAGGGCTCTGGTGGCCCATCGGAAACGACAGTCCTTGGCCTAGACAACGTGCCCCTGGACCTCCCTATCGCCGGGGCGGGGAGTCGCGCTCTGGCGGGCTTTCTCGACTATCTCGTGATTGGAATCGCTGTCGTCATCTGGGGCATCGCGTGTATCGTCGGCTCGACGGTTGGAGGACGGGCCCGATGGTGGATGCTCGCGCTGTTCCTCGTCGGCTTCTTCATCATCGAGTATGGCTACTTCGCCGGAGTGGAGGTCGCGCGGGCGGGGCAGACGCTGGGCAAATGGGCGCTCAGCCTCCGCGTCGTGACGCGGGAGGGAGGACGGCCAGGAACGGCAGCTTTCCTCATCCGAAATGCCGTGCGCAGTGTGGACCTCGTCGTCGGGGTACCGCTCATCGTAATGGACCCCCTGGCGCGACGGCTGGGGGACCGCCTCGCGGGAACCCTCGTGGTACATACGCAGGCGCCCACTCGCGAGACCGTCGTCCACCGCACGCCGCGGGGATGGAACGCGCAGGAGTCCGCGCTGCTTGAGAACTTCCTGCGCCGGGTCTCGGACTTGGAGCCTTGGCGCGCTGAACGCCTTGCTCGCCAGCTCCTCACCTGTATCGAGCGGGACGACCCCACCATGGCTTCGGAGATCGACCGAAGCAAGGACCCGGTCGAGGCGTTGCGGCGGGTTCTGCAGGCCGAGAGGATGTGAGATGGACTATGAGCAGTTCGTTCGGCTCCGGTCTCCTCTCTGGGACGAATTCGAGGCCCGGCTGCGTGCGGCCGAGAAGGAGCGGGAGAAGGTCCGCTACAGCGACCTTGAAGCGGCCGCGCTTCAGTACCGCCAAGTGCTTCACGATCACGCTCTCGCCGCTTCCCGCTTCTCCGATAGCGGGGCGGCCCGCCGCCTCCTCGCTCTAGCGCTCCAAGGCACCCATTGGCTGCACTGGGACCGCAGTGACCGCTTGCCCCCGCTGCGCCAGTTTTTCAGTCGAACGTTCCCGCTGGCCTACCGCAGCCACCTTCCGCATCTTGCCGTGGCGGCTGCCCTCTTCGCCACGGCACTTGTCTTCGGAGCCACTCTCGCGACCGTGCAGCCCGGCGCGGGCACGGCGCTCCTGGGGCCGCAAGCTGTCGAGGGCCTGCGTCGGGGCCACCTCTGGACGGAGTCGCTGGTGAGCGCCGTGCCGCCGGTCGTCTCGTCCTCGGGCATCGCCACCAACAATATGACCGTGGCCATCACCGGCTGGGCTGGCGGCGCTCTGTTCGGCCTCGGCTCCCTTTACGTCGTCCTCCTCAACGGCTTCCTCCTCGGCGTGATCCTCGCCACCACAGCCCACTACAGCCTCGCCGGCAACCTCTTGGCGTTCGTCGCGGCCCACGGGCCGCTCGAGATCACGCTCGTCCTCACCACCGCCGCGGGGGGGCTTCGCCTCGGCCAGGCCCTCGTCGCCGCCGGGGATCGCCCGCGCCGTGAGGTCGTGCGCGGTGCCAGCCGCGAGGCTCTCGTGCTGCTGCTCGGCTGCCTGCCCTGGTTTCTCCTCCTCGGTCTCGTCGAGGCTGTGGTCTCCCCCGCGCCCGCGATCCCCGCGCCGCTCAAAGCGGGGCTGGGCCTGGGCCTCGAGACCCTCTTCCTGACGGTCGCCTGGAACCCTCGGCTGGATAAGCACAACCCGTGACGAGCGTCCCACCGCCAACGCAGCCCCTGTCGTTCCGGCTTCTGCTGGATGAGGCCGTGCGGCATGCGCGGCAACATTTCCGACGGATCTATCCGGCCGTCGCGATCCCGCTGGCCCTGGCCGGGGGCGCGCTCCCGCTGATCCAGTTGTCCTTCTCTGGGTACATGATTCTTCCGGGCCGGACGGGCCCGGCCCCGGGGGCTGTCCTCCTGGGCTTCGTTGCCAGCGCCGTCGCCATGCTCGTGGTGATGACGGTCTACTTGCTGGGCTACAGCGTGCTGGTGGTCGCGGCGCTGAACGCTCTCGCCCAGCGAGAGGTGTCGATGGCCCGCGCGTGGCTCTTCGTCCTGCGACCCAGGGTGCTCGGCACACTAATCCTGAAAACGATCGTGATCGGCTTCGGGCTTATTTTCTGTATGGTGCCGGGCATCTACTGGAGCCTTCTCTTGAGCCTCGCGCTCCCCGTCATGGTCGAGGAGGCTCGTTTTGGAACGGGTGCGTTGCGACGGAGCGGCGAGCTGGCGCGCTACAACCCGCTTCGTGACCTGGAGGCCGACCCACGGCTCAAAGCCTTCTTGATCTATTTCGTCGGGATCTTGCTCGGCCAGGTCGCCAACTTCGTAATCCAGCTCCCCTTGGTCGCCATCCAGCAAGTCATGATGTTCCGCGACCTGGCAGGCGGGCAGCGGATGGATCCTGCCACCATGATGAGGCGCCTCGCGTGGGTACAGGTGCCCTCCGCGATGCTCGGAATGCTCATTCAGGCTGCTGTCTATCTCTACATGTCCTTCGGGATCGCCCTTCTCTTCTTCGACGTCAAGCGACG
Organism: Vicinamibacteria bacterium; assembly: GCA_035570235.1. Taxonomy (NCBI): domain Bacteria; kingdom Pseudomonadati; phylum Acidobacteriota; class Vicinamibacteria; species Vicinamibacteria bacterium. Next base: position 105,898 of record DATMML010000064.1, read on the forward strand.
TAAAGAGGGGCTGGACCTTGAGGTGGCGATCGCTCACGTCATGGCGACGCGGGGGATCTCGGTCGCGGAGGCGGGGCCACTACCCTCCCCACCGGCAACGGAGAGGCCGGAACCATGACGGAGCGGGCGCCGATGGACCTTGTGGAGAGGGTCCTCGTGGAAAGCGGCGTCGACCGGACGGTCCCCCCGCCGGGCTGGGGCGGATACCTGAGGGCGCTCGCCGAGGCCTTCGCGGAATGGCTTCGCCGCTCGTTTCCTGGATTCCGGGGCCTGACCGACATCCCGACAAAGCTCGGGCCTCTGGTGAGTGTTCTCCTGGCGCTGGTTCTCGTCTTGATCGTCGCCGCGCTGGTGCGGATGGTCGTTCAGACCCGGAGGGCCCGGCGTATGGTCCCGGCCGCGCCGGAGTTGTTGCCCGCTAGGGCCGCCAGCGTACCCGAGCGCGATCGCGCGGCCTGGAGACTGGAGATCGACCGCCGACTCGCTGCGGGCGACGTGGCGGGCGCCCTAGAGGCGATCTGGTGGTGGTTCGCGCGATCAGTCTCCGCCATCCCTGTGGACCAGTCCTGGACGAGCCGCGAACTGCTGGTCCGCTGCGACCGGGGTGACTTAGCACCCCAGGCCTGGGCCCTGGACCGGCTGCTCTACGGTGCGGAGCGCCCTGATTCCGAGCGCCTTCGGCTTTTCCTTAGGGGGCTGGAGGAGGCCCTCCCATGAGGGACACCCACGCGGTCATCGCGGCCGCAGTCGTCGCGGGAGCCATGACGTTGTCCGCGGTGTTCCTACTCGGTGGACAAGGGAGCGCGGACGCGAGCGTGCTCTCGCGGGGCAGCCGGGGCTGGCTTGCCGCGCGTCGGTATTTGGAGGAGAGAGGCTGCCGCGTGTCCCTCCTGGATCACGCCCTCGACGAACCCGTCGTGGCAGGGGTCCTCGTCCTGGCTCTCCCCTGGCAGGAGCTGGGCTTCGAAGATCTGTCCGGAGGGATCGGTCGCCATCTCGGCACGGGTCGCGACATCGTGTTTGCCTACTCGGCCGATGTCTTTGACTCGTCCGCGTCGGCCGTGGCGGACGCTCTTGACCTCGCCTGGGATGACCGGCGAGGACGGCCCCCCCTGAATCCGTCCCGGTGGCGGCAATATGCTTCCGAGGAGTGGAGCCTCGCACCCGAACCGCTCCTGGGAGATGGCCTTCGGCCCGTCCGGATTGAAGCGCCGAGGCGCGTCCCCCGACTGCCGACAGGCGCGACCGTCCTTTTACGCGACGGACGGGGCGGACCCACGGCATTCACCTTTCCCCGTTCGCGCGGCCACGTCACGGTTCTACCCGCCGATGCCTTCTCCAACGCCCGCCTCGGTGAGCCCGGCAACGCGGATCTCCTGGAGACGCTGCTGCAGAGACTGGGCGACAGGTGGGTCTTTGACGAGTTCCACCACGGCCTGCGCGCGTCGCTCGGGCCGGGTGAGACCGGACCTCAGCGCATTTTTCTCCTCTACCTCCTGCAGGTCGCCTTCGTATACGTGCTGGGCGTCGTCGCCGTCGCGCGCCACTTCGGCCCGGTCTGGAGTGAGCCCTTGGTGGCTCGCGGCTCCGCGGCCACGTTCCTGGTGGCGCTGGGCGCCCTCCATAACCGGCTCGGGCACCAGCACGCCGCAGCCCGACTTCTACTCTCTCGGGCGCGGGAGCTGGATGGACGCCTCGCCCTCCCAGACGACACCCGGGCGGATGCGGGCGGCTTCTTGGAGCTCGCGCGGTGCGTGGGAGAGGCACAATCCGGGAAGGGGAAGAGCGCATGAGCGGTACGGTCGCGAAGGAGCGCATTCTCGAGGCCGCAGCCAGAGTCGTGGGGGCCCTGGACCGCCTGGTCCTCGGACAGCACGCCGCGGCCGAGGCCTTGATCGTGGCCTACATGGCGGGAGGACATGCTCTGCTCGAGGGTGTCCCCGGTATCGGAAAGACACTGCTGGCCCGCTCCTTCGCCGCTTGCCTGGGCCTCCGCTTTTCGCGTGTGCAGTTCACGCCCGATCTGATGCCGACCGACATCATCGGCATGAACGTCTTCGACTCCTCTTCCCACACTTTCCGCCTTGTTCGAGGCCCCGTCTTCACCCAGGTCTTCATGGCTGACGAGGTAAACCGCACGCCGCCCAAGACGCAGTCGGCCCTCCTCGAGGCAATGCAGGAACGCCAGGTCACGATCGATGGCGTCTTGCATCCCCTGGAAGCTGAGTTTTTCGTCATGGCTACCGAGAACCCTGTCGAGTTCGAGGGGACTTATCCGCTTCCGGAGGCGCAGCTCGATCGCTTCATCCTTAGGATCGAGATGGGGCTTCCCGACCAGGCGGGCGAGATCGACCTGTATCGCCAGGCGGCGAGCAACCAGCTACGGGGATGGAACAGTGCCCCCCCACCGGACCCTCTCGTCGCTCCCGAAGAAGCCCGCGCGCTCCGCGCCGCTTCGCACGAGGCGCACGTGGCTCCCGAGCTGCTCCCCTACCTCGCACGGCTTGCCGCCAGTGTCCGCCAGTCGCCGCACGTGGACCTCGGCGTGAGCCCCCGCGGCGCTCTGTCGCTCCTCGAGACCGCCCGCGCCGGCGCGCTCCTTGCTGGCCGAGACTTCGTCCTTCCCGACGACATCAAGCGGTTTCTTCGTCCCTGCTGGGGGCATCGGCTCATTCTCAGGGCGGAGTCGGAGCTCGAGGGCCACACCATCGGCAAAGTCCTAGACCAGGCGGCCGCGTCCGTCGAGGTCCCGCGCTGAACGATGCCCGCGGCCCGCGCATTCATAGTGGTCGGCCTGGCCACGCTCGCGGTGGCGGTCGCGGTGGCGGTACCGTGGCTGGCCGCGTGCGCTGTGGTCCTCGATGCCCTCCTCGTAGCCGCGCTGGTGATCGACGCACGGCGCGCCGCCTCCGTGCCCCTTTCCGCCAGACGGCTTTGGCCACCCCTCCTCGTGCAGGGAGCTCGAGCTGCCGTCGAGGTCCGCGTCTCCTCCCCCGCCCGCGTCATCCTTCTTGCTCGTGAGGCTCTTCATCCTGGCCTCGCGGCCGGTCCCCTGAGACACCGTCTCACGGTGGCACCCGGCGACGAGGCGTCATGGCGGTACGAGATCCTTCCTCGTTGGCGTGGTGAGCACACCGTGGGGCCGCTCACGGTGCGCGTGCTGGGACCCTGGGGCCTGGCCTGGTCGCAGCGGGACCTGCTCTCTCCCGATGAGCGCCGCGTCTACCCCCAGACCCGCTGGGAGGGACGCGTCGGTCGGCTGCTCGCCCTCGCCGACCGTCGAGAACTGGGTCAGGCCCCGCTGCGAATACAAAGCGCGGGGACCGAGCCTTATGCGCTGCGGGAGTACCGGCCGGGTGACCCCCCGACGCGCATCCAGTGGAAGGCCTCGGCCCGTCACCAGCGGCTCTTGTCGCGAGAGGACACCTGGGAGCGGGGGACGCGTCTCGTGATCCTCCTCGACTGCGCGCGCGCCATGACCTCCCTCGATGGCGCACGCAGCAAGCTCGACCACGCTCTAGCGGCGGCGCTGGCTCTGACCCGGATCGCCGTGAGCCGGGGCGACCGCGTCACCGTGATCGGATTCTCCGACCGGATCGAGCGCGTCATTCGTGTCCGCTCCGGCAGCCGGGGCGTTGCCCTGGCCTATGGAGCGCTCTATGACCTCGCGGCCCGCCTCACCGAGCCCGCCTATGACCTGGCCGTGGAGACGGTTTCCAAGCTCGAGTCGCGTCGGGCGCTGGTCGTGCTGCTGACCTCCGTCGTGGACCTGGTTGCGAGCGAGCTGCTGCGGTCTGCCCTCGTCCATCTCAGCCGCAAGCACCGCCCCGCTCTCATCAACCTCGAGGACCCGGACCTCACCCGTCTCGCCTTTGGCGTACCGGCTATTCCCGAGGAGGCCTTCGCCAAGACCTCAGCTCTCGAGATGCTCCTCGGCAATCGAAGGCTGGGCCGGCGGCTCCAGAGGGCGGGGATTGCGGTGGGCATGGCCGCCGCCGACCAGCTCGCCTGGAGGACCCTTGAGACTTATTTCGGCCTCTCCCGGTGGGGCTCGCGGCCCCCGCCCCTGGCTCAGCGCAGGTCCGTGCACCTCGTTGGGCAGGCGCCGTCAACGACCGGAGGCTCAGAGCCGTCGGCCAGGTAGCAGATTCGGCCGCTGTCATCGACGCAGAACGAGCGGACACCGGTCTGTCCCGGTGCGACGGGGATGGCCACGTAGGCATAGTGTGCCAGGCTGGATTGCGACCCCGCAGCCGGGCGGGCGCCCGATGTCGCCGGCACACCTTGGAAAACGCGCCGATACCCACCTTTGACCGTCGCCGTCGCCAGCTGGCCGTCGAGCATCGCCGTACCGGAGTGCCCGGGGAGGCAGGCGGTCGGCTTGGCCAGGCACTCGAGCGTGTCGTAATAGCCTCCGTTGGCGGAAGCGTAGGCGGTTTCGGCCGCCGCCACCGTGCACACGTCGGCGATGGCAGCGGACTCGTTCGCCGTTACCCGCGCCCGCAGGACGCTCGGTATGACGATCGCCGCGATGATGCCCAGCACGAAGGGCATCACGAGGACGGAGAGCGCGGAGAGCGCGATCCCCGTCACCGCCAGGCCCTTCCCCCCGTACTCGGCGGGCGCATTCCTCGCCTTCACCAGGGCAACGACGCCGAGCACGATGCCGAGCATGGCACCGACGCCAACGAGGCCTATGGTCGGTATGCTGAGGATTCCGAGAACGAGAGACGTTATGGCGAGGCCCCGCCTGGGGCCCCCAGGTCCTGCATCAACCACAATCTACTCCCCGAGCCGGCGCGCCCTCAAAACACGCTGCGAAGCAGCGCTTCAGGCGCTCCGTGACCGCGGTTCGCTGGAACAACCAACACTGACCCCGTTTCCGTCGACACGCATTAGACCCTCGAATCATGCTCTTGACAACTAGCGAGGCCACTGAGTCTCGCGAGGACCTCTCCGCGACGCTCTCGCAGCTGCGACGGATCCGGGCAATTGACCCGCGACGATCTGACGGTGGGCACGTCGTTTCCGGAATGCCACCGCCTCTTCGCGGCCTAGCGGAAGTTCCCGTTGCTTCGGGCGCGGGCCCCAACTCCGGCTAGAATGCGCGGCGGCATGCGCGGCGGCGTCCTCCTATCCTATCGCTGGTGGGTCGTGGTGATGCTGTGGGGGGTCTGCTTGCTGAACTACGCAGACCGGCAGGCCATCTTCTCCGTGTTCCCGCTGCTCCAGGCAGAGATGGGCCTGGGTGATGTCGAGCTCGCAATTGTGGGCGGGTTCTTCATGTGGATCTACGCCCTCGCCCTCCCACTCGCCGGCTTCGTGGGCGACCGGTTCAGCCGGCGAGGGCTCGTCATCGGGGGCCTCGTGTTCTGGTCCCTCGTCACCTTGGCCACCGCCCTCTCGACGAGGTACTGGCACCTCGTGATCTTCCGCGCGCTGGAGGGCTTCGGCGAGGCCTTCTACTTCCCCGCCTCGATGTCGCTCATCGCCGACTACCACGGGCCACAGACGCGCTCGCGCGCGATGGCGCTTCACCAATCGAGCGTCTACGCGGGCACGGTGCTGGGTGGCACCGCGGCCGGCTTCTTCGGGCAGCACTACGGCTGGCGCTCGGGTTTCTACGTCTTCGGCGCCGCAGGCGTCGTCCTCGGGATCGCCCTACTTGGATTCCTGCGCGAGCCGCAGCGGGGGCGGGCGGATCTCGCACCGGCCGACGTCGGGGTGGAGACATCGACCCTACGGGGGGCGATCCACGACGTCTTCGGCCTGCCGATCGTCTGGGTGCTCGTCGCCGTCTTCCTGGGCGCGAACTTCGTGGCCGCGATCTTCCTCACCTGGATGCCGTCGTTCCTGGGCCGCAAGTTCGGGATGAGCCTGTCAATGGCCGGATTGAACGCGACAGCGTGGATCCAGATCGCGTCTATAGCCGGCGTCCTGGCCGGAGGGTGGCTCGCGGACCGCTGGGTCCGGCGCCACCACGGTGGCCGGATGATGACGCAGGCTCTCGGCCTATTGGCCGGAGTACCCTTTCTTTTCGTCACTGGCTGGACGCTCTCGGTGCCGGTGCTGGTCCTGGCGATGGTCGGCTTCGGCTGCTTCAAGGGGGTCTATGACGCCAACATCTGGGCCGCTCTCTACGACGTGGTGCCGCTGAACCGTCGCGCAACAGCGGTGGGGGCGATGAACGCGATCGGCTGGCTGGGCGGCGGCACCGCTCCAGTGGCCATGGCGGCCGTCTCGCAGCGCTGGGGCATGAGCGCGTGCCTGAGCGCCACCTCGGTGGTCTACCTCTTCGTCGGAGGTCTGATGGCGCTGGGCGTCCGTTTGTTCCTCCCCGCCCGGTCGACGGCTGTGGGCACGCCGACCCCGCCGCCAGCCGCGGGCTAAGGAGCAGGTGCCGCTTGCCGTTTCGGTTGACAGAATGGCGTTGGTCCCAACATGCTGAGCTCGAGCACTCTGACCGCCTCCTGCTAAGTAGAGCCCTCGGCGGATGCTCACCTGAGGGCAGCTTCTGCTGGCGTCAGCTATGAATCGGCGCGTCCCGGGCAGCTCATCGCGGACTTCAGACATCCGTCATCTGGCCGCATTCCTGGACTATGAACTCGCTGAACCTCGTCCGCGTCTTCCTCTGGGTCTGGGCAAAGTGCCAGACCACGACGATCGTGAGCAGCAGCAGCCACAGCATCACTGTTAGGAAAGGGTCCTTCACGAAAGGGTTTTCGTAGAATGTTCGCGGAGGGCCCCCCTGGCTCTCGTGAGCGGGCAGCCAAGCCGCGCGCGCCCAGTAAGCCATGAGAGCAATATAGGCGCCCACGTCCGCGTAGTTCACGAGGGTCCGAAGGTCCCAGCCATAGCTGTCTAGAACGTTGAGGCCAATGGTGAAGAAGAGCAGGTAAGGTACGAACCCGATCAGGATGGCTTTGTGAAAGGGATCTACGGGAAGCCGGTACCAGAGGATCGTGGCCGCGATGGCCGTGAACAACCAGATGGTCCCGTTCACCAAGCGCGGCTGGATGCGTCCCGCGGTCAGCTCGAACGTAGGGGGAGTGGAGGCCGTGCTCTGGCTACCATCCCCGGTCACGGCCAACACCGTAGCAAACGTCACGGCCAAGAGTAGAAGCACGACGCCCCTCGCCGTGGACCGCGCTCCCGGGAACGCGCGGAAGGTCCGGAAGGACAGCTCGAGAGCCACCCCGAAGCGGAGGGCGGCGACGAAGACCTCCTTCAGGACCCAGGCATCCGGGTGTAAAACCACGCTGGCCCGAAAATCACCAGGAGGTCGAACGTCAGCACCGCCCCCAGGTACAGCACGAACGTGGGGCAGTTGCGGTAGCGCCGCCGAATGACAATCCCGACCACGGCCGCCAGGATCAGCAAGTCCCCGGCGAGCGCGACGGCGATCTCGATCGGGCTCATGTGACTCATCGATGGTTTGCCCGCAATCTGGGGCCTCTAGGGAAGTCCCCACGGTCAAGACCTTTTCGATTGAAGCATATTTCGCGGGCGGCAGAAGCGGCCGTGAAGTCTACCGACACCGGCAGACCGGCCGGAAGATCCGGTCATCGGCGGTCCCGCCCGCCCGAAGCGACTCATGAAGGGCGCTCTGAACCCGTCTAGGACGGGTACGGGCGGATCACCCTTGCCGGACATATTGACAAGTACCGCCCGGCCGTCCCGCTCCTGAGGGTCCACGGCAGCGAGGCCCACGAGCACCCGCAGCGGCCACGGGCAGATGAAGGCTACTCCAGCAGCTCCCGGAGGCGGGTGTATCCCTCCCGGCTCACCGGCACGCGCGTGCCGTCGGCCAGGATGGCCACGTGGTCGTTCTTGCCGTAGGGCTCGAGAGCCCGGATGCGATCGAGACGCACGAGGAACGAGCGATGGACGCGGACGAACTGCGACGGGTCAAGGCTCGCCTCGAGGCCTGCCAGGGTCTGCGTCTTGAGGAACGTCTTCCCGTCCGTGCGCAGGGCGACATAGTCGTCCTGGGCCTGGGCGTAGTCCAGCCGCTCGATGGGGATCACCTGGATGTGCGCGCCGTCCTTCACCACGACCCGCTGCGCGTACTCTCCGGGCCGACGGGCGGCGTTGGCAAGGAGAGTGGCGTCGGGCCGCTCCCCCACCCGAGCGCGGGCGCGCGCCAAGGCCTCGCGAAGGCGCGCCGCCCGGTAGGGCTTCAGCACGTAATCGACCGCGTGCACTTCGAAGGCGCGCAGGGCATGGCTATCGTAGGCGGTGACAAAGACGACCGCGATCGAGGGATCTAGGAGCTCCAGGACCTCGAAGCCGTCAAGCTTCGGCATCTCGATGTCCAGAAAAACCACCTCCGGCTCGAGATCCGTCGCCGCCTTGACCGCTTCCAGCCCGGTGGCGGCCTCGCCCAGGATTTCCACGTCCGGCTCCCCGGCAAGCATCTCGCGGAGGAGGGCCCGCGCGGGGGCCTCGTCGTCGACGATCAGCACGCGAATCACTCCACAACCTCCGCGGGCATGGAGATCGCCACCCGGAAACGATCGGCGCCGCGCACAGCTTCGACCAGCGCGCGATCCCCGTAGGCCGCCAGCAGCCGGCGTCGGACGTTGGCGAGCCCGACGCCCACCCCGGGCCGGCGCGGCGCATCGGGATCGAACGGGTTCTCCACACTGATGCGCATGCGCTGCCCGTCGGTGCGGGCCTCGATGCGCAGCACACCGCCCTCCGGGCAGGTGGCGATGCCGTGCCGGATGGCGTTCTCGACGAGCGGTTGCAGGAGGAGGGGCAGCAGCCGACAGCCCCGCGCCGCCTCGTCGACGCACTCGTCGACGGACAGCCGCGTGCCGAGCCGCATTCCCTCGATCGCCAGGTAGGTCCGGGCGACCGCGACCTCCTCCTCCAGAGTCACCGTGGATTTCTCTCCGAGGGCGAGCGTGCTCCGGAAGAACTCCGCGAGCAGGATGCACATCTCGCGGGCGCGCAGGGGATCGATGGACACGAGCGCGCTGATGGAATTCAGGCTATTGAAAAGGAAGTGCGGGTGGACCTGGGCCCGCAGCGCTCTGAGCTCCGCCTCGCGGGCCAGGATCGAGAGCTCCATGGAGTGCTGCTCGGCGCGCCGAGTGGCATCCACGCCCAGGAGCACGTAGTGGAAGGACACGGCCAGGACGTAGACCAGGACCCCCGCGGCTATGACCCCTGTGGAGCGGGTCGCGTAAGAGCCTTCGATCCCCGCACCAGGGCGCGTGGAGCCGGCGAGGCGAGCTAGAGCTCCTCCGAGGTAGGCGGCGGCCAGGCCCGTGAGCAGCGCTCCACCGGCATGGGTGAGCAGGAGACGGGAGGCGGAGGTCTCGTCGACCGGCAGCGCGCGGCACAGGTACCAGACGGGCAGCAGAAGAAGGGTGACAGCCACGGACAGGGGAAACGCGATCAGCGCCGCCGACGCCGCAGGCAGAGCGTTGCGGCCCTGTGCGAGGAACGCCGTTCCCGCCAGGGCCACTGGCACCGAGGCCGTCATGTACATCGCCAAGCGGCGGCGGTCGGCAAGGACGGGGTGCACGCTCAGGACCTGATCGACACGGCGCCCATGATCACGTGGCCGCGCACCACCAGTCCTGGCCCGCCGGAGGCGGAGAGGGAGTCCACCTTGTCCTCGAAGGCGCCCATCACGGGGACAACCCTCGCATCCACCTTCCACCCGGTCGGAACCTTGATCTCGATCCCTCCCCAGAAGGCAAAGACATCAAGGTAGGCGGTGCCGCTCGTCAAGGTCGCCTTCCGAAGGTCGACTTCCACGCCGCCTATGACGGCGGTGACGGAGCCGCCGCGGAAATCGACGGATGGGTGGCTGCGCTTGAGGTAGCCGATGAGCGCCATGTCATCCAGGTAGGGCGATTCCGAGACCGCTTCCGCCCGTGGCCCCTCGACGCCCTGCCGCAGCAGGAACACCCCGATGGCCACCATGAGCAGAGCCCACGAAGACCCGGAGGCCAGGAGACTCGTCAACTGGAAGAGGCCCCCGAGGAGGAGGAACGCGGTTCCGGCGGCCCGCTGGCCGTCCTCCCGCGGCTGTCTTACCTTGACGATGCCCGCTCCAATGAGGAGCAGCGGCCACCACCTGCCGACTCCCGTGCCCAGGACTCCTGCGCTGTCCAGGGTGAAGATCAGGCCGATGGCGATTAGGACGAGGGCGAGCGCGGTGCGGCTGCGGTCGGTGCTTGCGGAGAAGGCCGTTCTCACAACGTGCCCCCCGAAGGTCCAGCCCCGCCCTCATCGGGCCGCTCGCGCCGCCGAAGCGACTGCAGCAGGATCACGACGCCCACCACCATCAGGACGACCGACGACGTCTGCCGGAACCCCCAGGAGACGAGGCCGAGGCCCTGGAGCTGCAGGAACGCCCCCGCGGCGGTCATGACCATGCCTACCACTTGAGTCGTGTCGTCGCGGGGCGCCAGGAGAAGGGGCAAGCCGGTCGCCATGATCAGGAGCGGCCAGAACCGGAGCCACAGCACGAACGCGCCGTGATCCTCCACGGACGACGCCGTCGCGGGCTTCCCCTGGGAGACGAGGGTGCCCGCGGAATCGAAGACCTGTAGCTCCCAGAGGGAATAGCCGTACGGCGTGCCGCGCTGGGTTCCCATGAGGCGGACGTAACGGGCCGTCGCGTCCACCTCCTGCTCCTCGATCCCGCCCACCGCCCCCCTCACTCGGCGGGCGGTCGTCCAATTCACGCCGTCGCTCGAGACCTGCAACTCGTAGTCCCTTGCATAGGCCGCCTCCCAGTTGAGCCGGACGCGGCTCAGGGGAGTGGCGACCCCAAGATCCACGGTCAGCCACTGTGGATCGCGGAATTCCGACGACCAGCGGGTCTTAAAGCTGCCGTCCACGGCGTGCTGAGGGTCGAACTGGCGCGCGGGCTCCCCGAGGTCGATGCGCCCCATGTCGTGCAGGGTGAAGAGTACTCCCATCACGACGAAGAGGCTTCCCCAGACTATCTTGGCCACCCGCTCCTGCCGATCAGCCCGCGCCCTTGCCCCCGTCCGCTCCACCATGTCCATCACCTCTCGCGGACAAGATACAGGCGGATGGCCCCGGTCTGCACGTTCAAATCGGTGAACTGGGGATCGGGATCGGCGGGTGGTAGATCCCCCGCCCGCCGACCGCCGCCCACCATCGGCCGAATCGGGCAGGACATCCCGCCCTCGCCGCCGTAGGTTGCCTTCAGAGGTGGATGATCATGCCGGAGTCTGCGTCCTCAACGTGCCGTTCACGCTTCCCGCGGCGTCCGCCAAAGGTCGGCGGGGCTCTCGAGGCTCCACGTGCCTTACCTCCGGCCCTCCCCGCCGTAGCGCCCGTCATGTGGGCGAGTCAGAGTGGCCCCGTGCTCCGAACGACCCCCAAGTCGGGTCCAATGGCCTTCGGCAGCCTCTACTCAGTCGCATCCGGCTGCCGGGCGTCGCGTTCGGTCAAGCGCTCCCACGAGCCGCTCCTGGCATCTGGCGACCGTCTCGGCCCCTATCGAGTGGATTCCTCCCTGGGCGCGGGAGGCATGGGCGAGGTGTACCGCGCTGTCGATACCCGCCTCGGCCGCGCGGTCGCGGTTAAGGTCCTATCTGGCCACCGCGTCCGCGATCCCGGACGACTGCAGCGTTTCGAGGAGGAGGCACGTATCGTCGCCGGCCTCAGCCACGCGAACGTTCTCGCCCTCCACGACGTCGGCTCTCAGGATGGCGTCGACTACGCCGTCTTCGAGCTGCTGGACGGACAGACGCTCCGCCAGCGGCTGGACAGCGGGCCCCTGCCGGTCTCCAAGGTCGTTGACTATGGCGTCCAGGTCTGCCAGGGGCTCGCCGCCGTGCACGCGCGGGGGATCGTCCACCGCGACCTGAAGCCCGACAACATCTTCCTGACGCGGAGCGGACAGCTCAAGATCCTGGACTTCGGCCTGGCCACGCTGGGCCCACGCGGTTTAGGGTCCTTCGCAGGCGGCAGCCACGCCCGCACGCCCACCGAGCCGGGTCTGCTCGTCGGTACCTGCGGGTACATGGCCCCCGAACAAGCGCGCGGCCGTCCGGCCGACGCCCGCTCTGACATCTTTGCCGTGGGCGCGGTCCTCTACGAAATGCTCAGCGGCCGCCGAGCCTTCGCAGGGCCGACCCCGGCGGACACGCTCGCGGCGCTGCTCACTCAGGACCCGCCCGAGATCTCCGTCATCTCGCGGCCTGTCCCGCGGGCCCTCGACCGCGTGGTCCGGCGGTGCCTCGAGCGGAACCCGGAGGAACGCTTCCAATCTGCTCGCGACGTTGCCTTCGGCCTCCAGGCGGTCTTCGAGGTCGGCGTACCCTCTCCGCTTCGCCCCGGGCGGGGCCTGACCTTGGCGCTCGCGCTACTCGCTTTGGCCAGCACGGCCCTGCTTGCAAGACGCGGGGCATGAAGATCAGCGGCACCGCTGGCGGACGCGTTCCGTGATCTCGAATGTGCTCGGCGGGTTCTCGCCCAGCCCGAGAGTGTGAAGCATCTCGTGGATCATCATGGCCTCGGCCAGGAACCCGCTCTCGAACTCGATCTGGGAGAGGCGGGCGTTGAGCCGCCCGCCGCCCGCGGGGCAGACGAAGACGCGGGGCACGCCCGGGGTGACCGTCATGATCACCGCCGGTGTCCGGCACGCGGGCAGCGAAGACCCGTCTAGGAACGAGAGCTGGAGGAGGTATTGGGAGGGGCTGACGCCCAGCGGTTGCAGGTTCGCTTCCAGAGTGCGCCCGCCGCGATCCCTGAAGTCCGTCAGGAGCTTGCCGCACTCGGGATCGTCCATACGCGCCGCGGCGCGCGCTCTCACGCGCTCCACGACGCCCCCGTCGTATGAAGCGAGTGCACGAAACTCGGCAACGGGCCGGGATCCGGCCTCGAGACGTCGGCCGAACGGAAGGACGGCCGCGACCAGGAAGAAGACGACGACGAATGAGCGCTGAGGGAACATCGGCGACTCCTTTCCGGGAGCCGCCTGGCCAGGCGAGTTCCGTTACGTTCCACTCTGAAATATGCGCGGCGGACGTCGCAAAGTCCTGAGGGACTTCGGACGCTATTCGCAGGATTTCCGGGACGGCTGATGCGCGTCTCTTTCTCCGAGTTCGTCCTCGAAACGGCGACCCGTCAGCTCTTCCGGAGCGGAACGGAAGTGCACCTGGAGCCCAAAGCCTTCGAGCTCCTGGAACTGCTGCTGGCGCGTCGTCCCGAGGCGGTCTCGAAGACCGAGATCCATGGGCGGCTGTGGCCAGACACCTTCGTGTCCGAGTCAAGCCTCACCGGGCTGGTGGCGCAGGTGCGCAAGGCGCTGGCGGACGACCGGCGGCAAGAGCGGTTCCTGCGCACCATCCACGGCTTCGGCTATGCCTTCAGCGGAAAGATCGCTGCCGGAGCTGAGAGGGAACCGCCTCCCGCCGCTCGGCTCATCTGGGAGGAATCGGTGTTCGTCCTAAAACCTGGAGACAACGTACTGGGCCGGTCTGAGGAGGCGTCGGTCCGCATCGATGCTCCGGGCGTGTCACGACGCCACGCGCGCATCGTCGTGACGGAGGACCGCTCGACGATCGAGGACCTCGCGAGCAAGAACGGGACCTTCTTGTGCGAGCGGCGGCTCGACGGGCCGACACCGCTCCGCGACGGAGACGTGCTGCGCCTCGGTCGTCAGCTCCTCGTGTTTCGGAGCGCGGGCTGGGCGGCATCGACCCGGACGGACAGCCCGCCCCCCGCGCGGAGTGCTTGAGGCCGGACGTGCACGAGTGGCGTTCTCAGCGGCCGTCGCTCCTCCGCAGTCGCTCACTTCCCCATCGATCCCCCGGCGCTTCAGGCCCTGGGGCGGTTCATGGCTGAAGAGTGGGCCAATCGCGTTTTCTACACCGCGCGCCTGTTCGGGAGCATTGCTTGCCCGATAGGCCCGACGAACGCGCCGACGGCTGGCGCGTCCCGGGCGGGCACCATAGGCTGGGCGAAGGCCCGCAGGTGACCGCGGCAGGGCTTCGCGGCCCCGCCCCGAGTACTCCGTCGGCTGGAGGGCCCGCGCCTCAGCTGCTTCTGTCGCTCTAGATCCCGTTCTCGGAGATACTCTCGTGGCGCGTTCCATACGGACGAGATCTCGACGGTCCTTTGTGCCCTCGGGCGCCGGACGCGAAGGGGAACGGGAAGAATCACCTTGGGGGCCAATCGGTCTAACGCCACGGTTAGACGACACATGACCTGGACGTTGGCTCTCTTCCTTGCCGTCGCACCGACTCTCAGTGCTGGAGCGGTTGCTCGCCTTCAGGGCTTGGCGAGGGACGACGCTGGCCGGCCCCTCCCGGGCGTGACGGCCGAATTGCACGCGCTCACTGGTTCGGGCGACCGCTCCGCGACGACCGGCGTCAACGGCGATTTCGAGATCGCCGATCTTCCTCCCGGGCGATACCAAGTTGCGTTCCGTTTGCCCAGTTTCGTGACGGCTGTGCGGACGGTGGAAGTTGGCGCGGGCTCAACGGTCAGAGTCGAGGCCACGCTGCGCGTCGCCCTCAACGCCGACGTGCTTGTAACCGGCCAAAGAACTTTCCGCAGCCTCACGGATCTGGACGTGCCGGGTGACGGCTTGCTCGGTCTCGCCGAGGCGGGCTCAACGGGTATCGTTACGGCACAGGAGATCGCGGCGCGGCCGGTCTTCCGTTCCGGCGAGGTCTACGAGGCCGTGCCGGGCGTGGTCGTCAGTCAGCACAGCGGGGAGGGAAAAGCCAACCAGTACTATGTCCGCGGCTTCAACATCGATCATGGGACCGACCTTGCGACCTCGGTGGCGGGGGCGTCGGTCAACATGCCCACGCACGCCCACGGACAGGGATATTCCGACAACAACTTCCTCATCCCCGAGCTAGTCTCCGGCGTCCAGTACCAAAAGGGGACCTATTCCGCAGAGGAGGGCGACTTCTCGGCGGCCGGCGCCGTCAACGTGAACTATCTGAACACTCTGGACCGAACGCTCTTCAAGGTCGAGGGGGGCGGAGACGGCTTCGCCCGGCTTCTATTCGCGGGGTCGACGAGACTCGGAGCCGGCCAGCTCCTCTACGCCGGCGAGGCTCACCACAGCGACGGACCTTGGGTGCGCGCCGACAACTACTATAAGTGGAACGGCGTTTTGCGCTTCAGCCAGGGCGACCAGCAGAACGGCTTCAGTCTCACGGCCATGGCCTACTCGGGCCGTTGGAACTCAACCGACCAGGTGCCGGAGCGCGCGATCGCGAGTGGACGCATCGACCGCTTCGGTTACATCGATCCCACCGACGGGGGACGCACTCATCGCTACTCCCTCGCCGGCCAGTGGCGCAAGAGCACGGGCGCGGGCCTGACCCTGGTCAAAGTCTACGCCATCGACTACGGCCTCGACCTCTTCTCGGACTTCACCTACTATCTGCACGATCCCATCCACGGTGATCAGTTCGAGCAGAAGGACGGTCGCGACATCTTCGGCGGCAGCGTCAGCCAACACTTCCTGAGCCACTGGTTCGGAAAGGACACCGAGAGCGTCGGCGGTTTCCAGGGGCGCTTCGACCACATCCCGACGCTCGGCCTCTACCACACCGAGGCTCGCCAGCGGCTCGACACCATCCGGCAGGACAGCGTCGATCAGTCGAGCGGCGCCCTCTTCTTCCAGACCAGCATCCAGTGGACCCCCGTGACGAGGACCGTCGTCGGCCTCCGGGATGACGTCTACCACTTCAACGTGCGGAGCGACGATCCCCGGAACTCGGGAACCCGCATCTCCTCGCTCGCGAGCCCGAAGCTCAGCCTCATCCTTGGTCCTTGGAACAATACGGAGATCTACTTCAACTGGGGTTGGGGCTTCCACAGCAACGACGCGCGCGGTTCGGTTGAGACCCGTGACCCGAGCACGGGGCGTCCCACCCTCTCGGTCGACCCGATCGTCCGCGCGAAAGGCGCGGAGGTGGGCGCACGCACGCTCGCCGTCCACCGTTTCCATAGCACGGTAGCAGGCTGGCTGCTCGACCTCGCCTCGGAACTGGTGTTTGTCGGTGACGCGGGGACGACCGTGGCGGGCCGGCCGAGCCGGCGGCTCGGCTTCGAGTGGTCAAACGTCTACACTCCCGCGCCGTGGCTCATGCTGGACGCCGACCTCGCATATTCGAAGGCGCGCTTCCGGGGCCAGGATCTGATCGGCGATCGCATTCCCGGAGCAGTCGAGGGTGTCGCCTCGGCCGGAGTGACGGCCGACGGGCATGGACCGCTTTCAGCGAGCCTGCGTCTGCGCTATTTCGGTCCGCGTTCCTTGATCGAGGACAATAGCGTTCGGTCGAAGGCTTCGACGACCCTGAACGCTCGCGCGGCATACCGGATCTCGCCGCGGTACAGCTTCGCGGTCGAGGCTTTCAACCTGACGAACGCCAGAGTCAGCGACATCGACTACTACTACGTGTCGCGGCTCCCAGGGGAGCCCGTTGAGGGCGTGAACGACATCCACACGCACCCGCTCGAGCCGTTCACGGTGCGCGCGTCGTTCTCGGCGTCCTTCTAACTTATTGTCTGTCAATCACATGCTGAGGAGGGCGCTTCTCGTCGCTCTGATGGAAAGCTCGGTGAGGGCAGAGGCCTCGCGATGCGAAACTCACTCCTGGAGCGTCGTCCCGGGGGAAGGGACGGGGCCGGGGACTGCCCTCCCCGCCCGGCCAGGATTCGTCCGCATCCGGGGCGGCTACCCGAAAGTGTGGACCTAGATGGTAGGCCGGTCCGCCCCAGGAGGGGCACCGAACGGCCGCGCGCAGGATTCCGCTCCTGGTCGGCATCAGTAGTGAAAGCGGTAGCGTAACTCACCGTAGACCTGTCTTGGCTCAGACCAGTGGGTACCCCCGAAGGTGGCGCTGTTGTCGAGGAGGAAAGATTCACCCGACACGTTGAGCGCGTGGACGGCGACCCTCCATTTGGAGCCAAACTCCTTTCCCGCCGAGAGATCGAATGTTGCGCGGCCGGGGAGGTGAGCTGGCGGCGGCTGGGTCCCATCCGAGAAGCCGGAACCGTAGTGAACGAGTGCTGCCGCATAGACGTGGGCGGGAAGGTTGGCGCGAAGGGAAAGACTCAGCGTGTGTAGCTGATCGTGGTCGAGCGGGTAGTACCTGCCGCTCAAAGGCGGGGCGAAGCTGGTCAGCCCCCCGGTCACCCCTCCTTGGCCTTCGGCGTGCTGCAATGAATACGCAAGCGAGACCTCCCCCGCACTCCATGTCCTGGGCGAGCGGAGGGTCACTTCGAACCCTCGGATCCGGGCACGATCGACCGTGATGGGAAAGAAGATGTTCGAGTTGTTGATCGCGTTGTGGTCGAAGAAGTTCCTGACCCCGGTCCGGAAATAGTTGGTGTCGAGAGCCCAGGCCTTGAATGGGATGGTCAGCCCGACCTGGTGCTCTTCGTCGCGTTCTCCCCGCAGGGGCAGGAATCCAAAGCCCTGATCGAGAGCGAATTGCAGGAGGGGGCCGGAGACGGTGGAGAGCGGCGGCGCCTGGTAGTACCGCCCGTAGAACCCATGCAAAGTCCACCTAAGCCTGGGGATCCGGATCGTCCCCCCAACGCGTGGACTCACCGCATTCTCGCTGACCGAAGCCGCAAAGTGCGTGAGCCGCACGCCGGCCGTCAATGTGAGCCACCCCGTTGCCCGGTACTGGTCTTCCACGAAGAGTGCTTCGAGGTTCCCTGTCGGCTTCTCCTGGTGCTGAAGGTTCAGCCCGCTGCCGTCGGTAGCCTGGAGACCGAAGAAAGCGTCGTCGGCCTGGTGAAAGCCGTAGAAGCCCGCGCGCGCTTCGTGCCGACCCTTCCGGAGGCTCACGACCACCTGAGCTCCGGCGTAGTTAGAACTCCGCTTCTCCTGGGGGATCAGCGGAGTATCGCTCGCCCCCCCGACGTAGTCCGCACGATTGAAGTGGAAGAAAGGTGATGCCACGACTTGGACTGCGGACCCGAAGGTATGGACCCAGGAGAGATTCACAAAGCTGTCCGCTTCTCGTTCTTCATCGCCGATGCCAGCGGCCTGGGTAACCATGTCGTTTGGGACCCTGTATCGGTCGCCGCGACCGCTCGCGACCAATCGGATCTGATTCGAAGGAGAGGCGTTGTAGATGAGCGAGACGAAGCCCCCATATCCACGGGAATCATCGTGGAGAATCGAAGAGGTGGGGGTGGACAGGCCGTAGTCGCTGCGGTTGAAGTTCCCGCTCGCATAGTAGGCGAGCCGTTCGGAGTGATCGCCAAGGCTCAATTGGTCGTTCGTCTGGCGAAAACTGCCGAAACTAGCCGTGACCTCGGCCTGCCGGTCGCGCTCGAACCCTGTCCGTGGCACGACGTTGAACACGCCGTAGGTTCGATCGCCGTATTCCGCGGAGTACCCCCCCCGCTGAACCTCCAGATAGTCGATGTCTCGAGGGTCGAACTGGGGCCCCACGTTGCTCGCGATGCTGGTGTTCGCCACGGGCACACCATCGACGAGCCAGGTCACCTGGTGGCCACCCCGGATGTGGAGCTGGTCGTGGGTCATCCAGGAGCCGGGCACGTAGTCCGTGATCAGGGAAAGGCTGTTAGTCCGTCCGGCCCCGGGCGTCTTGGAGATATCCTCGCGACTGAGGAGCACGGTCGGGGTCGGGGAATCGGAATCGACGGCCTCCGGCGTCGCCACCACGTCGACACTCTGGGCAAGACGCACGACTTGGAGCTGAATTCGCACGAGGGGGGTCCCTGAGGAGCGGACGGTGACGGGCTTCTCAACCGAGCCGAATCCGTCCTGGGAGACCGTCACCGTGTAGTCACCGAGCGGAACCATGCTGAAGGCAAACGCTCCCGAGTCATCCGTGCGCCCCGTCTGCGAGAAGCTCGAGGTCCGGGCCTTGAGGGTCACGGTGGCGCCTCTGATCATTTGATGCTGCGGGTCCTCCACGACCCCACGTACTTCACCAAGAACAGACGCCCGGGCGGGCGGGCCCGGCAGGGCAAGCGCGGCCAATAGGACTACGACGAGCGGGAGTACTCGCATCTACCACCTCCCTTGCGGGATGACCAGACCCTGAATGCGGCCCCGGAAGCGGTGGCCGCGATTCGCTCAGGTGAGGTGGAGAGCCTTGGGAGGTGGCGAGTCGATCCGGTGAAAGCCTGCTCTTGGAACGAATGAGCGAACGGGAGGAAGCTGAGACACGACGGAAGCGTATTTCAGAGGAGTGGCGCGGGGAAGGAGGAAGCTCGGAATCGACAGCGCGGCATGGGTGACCGGTCCGGGGCACTGAAGAGTTCGGGCCGGCTCGGAGCCATGGCACGGTTTCTGCGGGCCCGCGGGAGAGCGGTGCCCGGTGCAGCACACGCTCTGGGAGCACGCGCAGGCCTGTGCGTCGAGGCTCGCCTGAATGACAAGCGCCGAGGCAGACAGACCCGACAAGAGACCGACCAAAACCACCGAACAGAGTCGTCGCACCATCCGACCCAGATCATACCCCTACTGGGGCCAGCCGGAGAAGCCTTTGCCATTCGCGATGCAGCTGGCAACCAGTTTCAAGAAGAGGCGGAAGAACTGCAGGCTACTTATCGACGGACAGTGCGTCGAATCAGTATCTTCCGGTGGCTGGCTCTCAACTCTCTGACAGCTCGGTGTTTGACCAATTCGTCCAATCTAATCGCCTTTGTGGTCTGAGCCTATTCCTGCTTCTTTTGCGCATATGCCGATGAGACCACCCCGTCGCTCGGTCCCGGCGTGGGCTTTCAGGCCTGCGCCGGATGGCGGAAGGATTCGTCCTTCACGAGAGGACTCGCGTGTCCTCACGAGCACGATGGCCATGCGCGCGAGCAAGGAGGGGCGATGAACAGTCGATCACAGCTTCCCTTCGCAGTCTTGACGAGCGTTTTCTGCCTTCTCGTCCCCATCTCCCGCTCTCGGAGCGAACCGCCGTCGGATCTCGACGAGGACCTGCGGGCGACGCTGAGACGGGCCGGCCTCACCGGCGCGATCCAGTCCAGTCTCGAGCCTCGCCTCGGCCGGAGCCTCGACCAGAATCTGGCCAACCTCGGCCGGCTGCTTTGGTTCGACAAGGCAGGGGGGCTGCACAACGACAACACCTGTGGCGGATGCCATTCGCCCTCGCGGGCATTTGGCGACACCCAGTCCATCGCCATCGGGATCCAGAACAACAATCTCGTGGGCCCGAATCGCTCCGGCCCCCGCAACCAACGGCGCACCCCCTTTGCTTCCAACACGGCCTTCTATCCCAACCTCATGTGGAACGGGCGCTTCTCGGCTCTTTCCGGGAATCCGTTCGACAACTCGCTGGGCTTCAAGTTTCCGCCTCCCGAGGGAACCACGCGTTTCCCACCCCTCGACCCCATCGTGACGCACCTCCTGATCGCCCAGGGGCACATGCCTCCCACCGAGATGGTCGAGGTGGCGGGGTTCACCGGGACCAAGGGCACCATCGGCCCCGAGTTCGACCAGTTCGACGACGGCAAGGGCGGGATTGTTCCGCCGCCCGACGCCAGCGGCTTCCGCAACGAGCCCATCCGCCAGGCGGTTCTGGGGCGCCTGAACGGTTCGCCCGCCTACCGTGAGCTCTTTGGCGCCCTTTTCCCCGAGGTGGCGGCCGGGGGACTCATCGACTTCAGCATGTTCGGGAGGGCGATCGCCGAGTTCGAGTTCACGATCGTCTTCGCCGACGCCCCCGTCGACCGGTTCGTGCGCGGGGACGACCACGCCATGACGACTCGTCAGAAGAAGGGGGCCCTCGTCTTCTTTGGCAAGGGAGAATGCTACAAGTGCCACTCCGTCGCGGGGACGTCCAACGAGATGTTCAGCGACTTCAAGATGCACGTCGTCGGGGTCCCCCAGATCGCTCCCTTCTTCGGGGTCGGAAAGGGAAACGTGATCTTCGACGGCCCGGGACAGGACGAAGACTTCGGTCTGGAGCAGGTCACAGGTGATCCGGCCGACCGCTACAAGTTCCGGTCCTCCCCGCTCCGCAACGCCGCGCTCCAGCCGGCCTTTTTCCACAACGGCGCTTTCACGCGTATTGAAGATGCGATAAGGCACCATCTGAACGTCTTCGAGTCGGCGCGCAGCTATGACCCCGTTGCCGCCGGCGTGGCTCCGGACCTCACCCACCGACTGGGGCCAATCGAGCCCGTCCTGGACCGGATTGACCCGCTCCTCGCGGAGCCGATCGAGCTCACCCCTGCGGAGCTCAGCAACCTGGTCGCTTTCGTAAGGGACGGGCTTCTGGATGAGCGTGCCAAGCGGCAGAGCCTCTGCCGACTGGCCCCCGAGAACGTGCCCAGCGGGTTCACGACCATGACCTTCGAGGAGTGCCCGCAACGCCGCTGACCGCCGGCCCTCTGGCTCGCCAGACGCCCGTGGATCGAATCTAGAAGACCGCGGCGATCGGGACCGGGCGCGATACCGGCGGCTTGAGGCCGAGCCGCAGGAGCCGGACATACCGCTCGTCTCCAACGAGGACGCGGACTCCGGGTCCTGTACATCGTCAACGAGCTTCTCGGAGCGCTCACGCTCGGCTGTTTCCAGCCAGTGCAGCGCGTCGGGAAGGTCGCCGGGCGCCGGTGGACCTCCTGATGCCATGATCTGCGGCTAGAGCATCTTCGACGAGCCTCGGGCACCCTAGTCGCCCCGGCCGTCGCGAACGCCGTGTTGCAGGCACCGGCCGACGCATCCGGTGACTGCCCATCCCGTTGGAGTCAAGGTGGCATGGGATAATCTCTCCAGCGGGGCAGCTCGCCAGCATGCAAGACATTGGATTTCGTGTGACCGGCGCACCGGCTCTTCAGGTGAAGTTCCTCTCGTTAGCGATTGGTCTCGTCGCACTGGCTTCCATCGGCTTCCCCGCCGACTTTGGCAAGGTCACCATGTCCAGAGTTGCGGAGGGCATTTACCTCTTCACGACCTCGCGCTACGGGGACGTCGGCTTCGGCGGGAATTCCGTTGCCATCCTGACCGACGACGGCGTCGTGATGTTCGATACGAGCGGCACGCCGGCCAGCGGCCAGGCCATCCTCTCCGAGGTTCACAAGCTCACCCACAAACCCGTACTCTTCGTCATCAACTCGCACTGGCACTGGGACCACTGGGGTGGCAACCAAGTGTTCAAGGCCGCTTTTCCAACCGTCCAGTTTCTTTCCCATGAGACGAATCGTGACCAGATGATCAACGTTGCCGTACCCTGGAACGCGCCTGGTCTCGAACGAGATCTCCCCAACTACATCGAGCGGCAGAAGCAACAACTCGCGGCATCACAAGCGAATCACACGCCCGAAGCCGACCTTGCAAGCAGGCGGGAGTTGCTAGCCGCCGACGAGGACTTCCTCCGGCAGAAGCGCTCAGTCACTTACACCTTCCCGACCGTCACCTTTGGCGAATCGGCGACCCTCTATGTCGGTGGTCGGGAGCTTCGCGTGCTGCATGCGCGTGCGATCACACCGGGTGACACCTACGTCTACCTTCCGGGGGACAAGATCCTGATCACCGGTGACATCCTGGTGAGCCCCGTGCCGTTTGCGGTAGGTGGAACCTATCCGCAGGAGTGGATCGCAACCCTCGAGAGGCTCAACTCGTTCGAAAGCTCCATCATTATTCCCGGGCACGGCGACGTCGAGCGTGACAAGACCTACCTTCACCAGAACCTGAGGCTTTTCCAACATCTGCTGGCCGACGTCAAGGACGCGAAGGAGAAGGGCGCGACCCTAGAGCAGACGATGACTCTGCTACTGAATGATGCCCTACGCTATACCGTCGATCTCGGCCTTCCGGATCGCCGGCTGGCTGAATTCAAGAGCTACTTCCTCGAAGTCTTCGTTAACCGGGCCTATCGTGAACTGGAGAAGCCGCTTGGAGACAAGCCCACCACATAGGAAAGGCAGCGGAGCGGCTGAGAGTGCAGCAAGAGAACGGACGGAGAGAGCCACAGATGAATTCCCTTGTTTCCCCGGACAGCCATCCTGCGCCTGTCGTTGGCCTAGGGCGTCAGCCTAGCGCCACGACGTGGCAACGAATCCCGTCCATTGACATCATTCGGGGCGCGGTGATGGTCCTCATGGCCATCGATCACGTGCGCGTTTATTCCGGCCTTCCAGCAGGCGGCCCGTCGCCAGGCATCTTCTTCACGCGTTGGGTGACCCACTTCTGCGCACCCGCCTTCGTGTTCTTGGCCGGTACCAGCGCCTTCCTGAAGGGGACGAAGCTAAGGGACCCGGGGGCACTCGCCCGGTCGCTGCTGATCAGGGGGGCATGGCTGGTGTTGCTGGAGCTGACGGTTCTCCGCCTGGCGTGGACCTTCAACCTCGACTACGGGCATTACTTGCTCGCCGGCATTCTCTGGGTCATTGGCTGGTGCATGATCCTCATGGCCGCTCTCATTCGCCTGCCCACCGCGGTCATCGCCGTATTTGGCCTCACCATCGTCGGTGGCCACAACGTCATGGATGGGCTGGCGCCCCGGCTGTTGCCAGCGCTGCAGGGAAGCTGGCTGGCGCCGCTTTGGCAGGTACTCTACTTTGGCGGCCCCGTTGCCCTCGGCAAGGACGGTCCGACGCTGGCGGTGCTCTACTCGATCGTGCCCTGGATCGGCGTCATGGCGCTGGGCTATGCCTTCGGGGTGGTGATGCTCATGGCGCCAAGACCCCGTCGTCAGGTCTGCCTCGCGCTTGGGCTCGGCGCGATCGCCCTCTTCCTGGTTCTGCGCGGCTTCAATCTCTACGGCAATCCGTCACCGTGGGGCGGGCCGCAGTCAAGGCTCCCGCCGCTCTTGTCGTTTCTCAACACCAACAAGTACCCGGCATCGCTCGACTTCCTCCTGATGACGCTGGGGCCGACGATTGCTTTGATCCCACTCCTCGAGCATGCCAAGGGCGCGGCCGCGCAGGTCTTGACCGTCTTCGGGCGAGTCCCGTTCTTTTTCTACGTCCTTCACATACCGCTCATCCACGCCGCGGCAATTCTCGTCTCCCTGCTGCGGCTCGGCGAAGTGAGCCCTTGGCTCATGGCGAACCATCCCATGATGCCTCCCCCGCCCCCCGATGGTTACACCTGGGGGCTGGGCTTGCTCTACCTCGTCACGGTCGGGGTGGTGGTAGCCCTGTATTTCCCCTGCCGCTGGTTTGAAGGCCTGAAGCACCGGCGCCACGAGCCCTGGCTAAGCTTCTTGTGACGAGAGAGGCCTCGAGCAAGGCATCCGCAGATGCGCGGGGATGAGGCTCTGCGGAGGTCCGTACTCTATGCCCGGCTGCATATGTCGAGCGCGGGCACGAGACGTCGAGGGCGGACGGGCGCCTCGACGCCGTCGGCAGCGGGCAGCTAGGGGCTGGGAGTCGTGAGGGCGTAGACGGCGAAGGTGGCGAGCCAATGCTCGCCTTCATAGTTGCCGCTGGCGACATTGGCGAGAGCGTCGGTCAAATGACGCTCCGCCGACTCCAGCAGGACCCTTCTTTGCGGGTCGCCGGGCGGGAGTGCGCTGGCGACCGCTCTCATCGCCCACGCTCGTGACAGGTTGAGGCCGTCCAAGTGGACGAGTTTAGGGTCGGACCTGTCCGTCACCGTGGCCGGACTTCCCAGATTTTTCGGCAACTCGGGCAGGAAGTTGCTGTACCAAGCAGCGAACTCCCCGGGCTTGAGTACGCGGCGCATGAGATCGGCTTCCATGAGCGCGGGCGAGAAAAAGTCCTCCCCACCCGGCTCCCAGGCGGCGGGGACATTGCGGTCGTCCAGGTAGTAGAACCGGCTGCGGTCGACGAGAAGGCCTTCGAGCTTCGTGTTGCCGAGCTCCCGGGCGTAGTCCAAGGCGAAGGCGATGCCGAAGGCGGTGTTGGGGTGGACGCCCGTTCGTATCGCATAGTTCTGCTTGGGAAGAAAGGCCTCGAGGCGGGCCGCTAGAGCTTCCGCCAAGGGCTCCATGTTCCTGGACCAGGCCCGCAAGTCGGGGTCGCTCGAGGAGTGCAGTTCCGCCGCCAGTTTCAGTAGCCACGCCCAGCCATACGTCCGCTCGAAGCTCTTCGTCTCCTTTTGATTGAGGTACCCCACCTCCCCCGCCACGCTGTTCTCGGAGAAGCTCTCGCCCAAGGCCTTGCGTATCTCCCGCGCCTCCGGCAGGTCCGGGAAGCTCTTGAGGAGTCTTACCAGCAGCCAATGGCCGTGGACTGAGGAGTGCCAATCGTAGCAGCCGTAGAAGGCGGGGTGCATCGCCTTCGGGGACCGAACGCCCGTCGCGTCGGCCATGACGTGGTCGGGCTTGTTCGGGAACTCCCTGTTGATGCACTGGAGGGCGAGTCTTGCGAAGCGGGAGGCGTCTGTGGATTTTAGGTCGGTGGCCGAGGCCGGGGCAGCAAGGAAGCCAAGCGCCAGGGCAATGATCATCGTGCGCCATTGTAGCGATTTTCTGGGATTCTCCTCTCGCTGGGCAATCGCGCGATCGACATACCGGCGAAGAGCGCAGGGGCCGCCGCGAATCCGCGATGGCCATCACGACTGCCGTACCAGAACCGTCCGGCGCTCGCGGCGGTGCGCACCTGTCTCTAGGCGGGGGATGCGCAACTGCGCCTGCCCTGGATCAGGGCCGAATGAACAGCCGGTCGGCTTCCTCTCTTACTTGGCGCTCCGACCATAGGCCGGCAAGGGCCGGTTGCAGCGGAACTCCCAGCGCCCTGGCCGTAGTCTCCAGTACGCCGCCGTCGACCCGAGGGATCATCGGGGCCACCTGGTACGCCGGATCCGCGAATGCCTCGTCGGGCGAAATGATTGTCCAGCCACGAGCGCGGAACATGTCGATGACGTCGCCCAGGAAGAGCGCGTTGAGTAGCCTGTGGTGCAACAGAATCACGTGCTTTACCGCACGGCCGTAGAGCTGCTTCGCGAGGCGGTCGAAGGCCTGCGCATCGTCCCACACGTGTTTAAGGTACATCTCGCGCCAGGGAGCTAGGTCGAGACTCGGATGCGTCGCCAGCGCCTCTCTCAGTTTCTGATCCACCAACCAGTCCGAGGTGTCGATGCTGACGTACCCGATCCGATAGCCCTGTTCCCGCAGGAACGCCCGAATACCGTCTCGCTTTGCCTCCTCGGCACCCTCCCGCAGAAACGGGAAGCGGAACAATTTCCGGTACCCCGGCAGCGCCCGGATGACGGCGTCGCAGCCCAGGACCTCCTGCTCGAACGCATCCAGGCTTGTCGTTTCCGCGTTGAAGTCCGGATGCGTGACGCTGTGGTTAGCAATGAGCTGTCCCCCGTCCGACAGACGTCTCAGCAGGGCGAGGCCCTCGGGCCGGTCCGCTCCGCTCTTGATCGTCACGAAGAACATGGCCTGCACCCCCCTATCCCGCAGGTGGCGCAGGATCGCCTCGTTGCGCTCGGTGGGTGTCATGAGCGGCGTCGAGTCGATCATTGGTCCATCGTCGAGCGTCACCGACACCGCCTGGGCGGCGGCTGACAGCGGTAGGCCGCCGCAAATCAGTGCAAGGAGCAGGCACCGGACGGCGGTCATCGACCCCCCATGACATGCCTCACAAGCAGCTGCTGCCGGAAGTCCGCAATCCTGACGGTCCTCGCTATAGTCGCCCCAGACGCCCCGCGGGCCGGGGGGCCTCATCGTCGGTGGCGTTCGAATCGGTAGCACCGGACTCCCCCACCGCACCTCAGGCGCGTTCGGTGAAGCGTTCGAAAGGAACGATGTCGGGGGCCTCCGCGGCAATGGCTCTGAGCGCATTCGTCCTCAGCCACTTGCTGACCTCGGACTCCTCCCAGCCAACGGCCTTGGGATAAGTGGCAAAGAGCTCCTTCCTGAGCGCAGTGCGCACTTCTTCCCAACGCTCAGGATGGGTCTCGATGTACCGCTCGACCCCGTGCCGGACGAACTCCTCGTAGGCTTGCCGCTGGGCAGCGACCCGCTCCTCCCTCCGCGCCTGGTGCTCTTCGGCCGCTTCACTCTGGCCGGGGGTCAAGAAGCTCGGCGCGACGGGGTCGTTGTTCTCGATGAAGCGCACCAGGAAACCGGTTGGACTCGCATACTTCCAGGGCTCCTTGCTGACCACGTGGTCCACATACTCGATCTGCCGGAGCACGTCCTGGCCCGGGGTCAGAGAGCGGAGCAGCCGGCGCGCCACCCGCTCCGCGATCCCCCGCCGCTTGAGCTCACCCATGAGGTCACCCGCCCCCGGGGCGCTCGCTTCCGCATTGCCCGCCGCGGGCGGCGGGACCGCCTCTCTCTCGCCCTGACGCAGCCGGCGGTCCCGGTGGAACTTCTCCCCGTGGTGGAGGACGACCTTGTAGGCCTCCCCGTCCGCCGTCCGCTCGATGGCCCAATTCGCAAGATAGCCGTGGGCCTGAAGCTCGTCGAGGGAGGGCCCAAGCTGTTCCTTTGCCCTTGAGAGGTGCTCGTAGTGGTGGATGCTCAGGATCTCGCAGAGTTCGTCGTACCGCTTTTCGAAGGCGCCGTCCTGTCGGGATGCGTAGAGCCAGATCTGGAGGAGCGGCACGAGCGCCTTGGCCACGTGGTTCTTGAGCTTGCGGTAGGTCTCGAGATCCACGGGGAGGACGTGGTTGTTGTTGATGTTCTCGAGCTGCCACTCCGAGAGCCAGACGTAGTTCTTGTCCGCGACCCTCCCCCCCTCCATCTCCTTGCCCATGCTCACGGCGCGGTCGAAAACGCGGAAGCGGTCCGTGGCCCAGACCTTCCGGCCTGCGAGGTACACCACCCCCTTCGAGATGATGGTCGTCGAGTACATCACGTTCAGCCACTCCTCGATGTCCTTGTAGCTGCGGCCGCTCTTCCGGTGGCGCAGCAGGGAGAGGATCTCGGCGGACGTGAACTTGATGGGGTTGCTGACTTTTCCGTCCCTCTGTCGCACATCAGCGATGAGCTTCTGCAGGGCCAGGTACTTGTCCTGGTCGGCCGTGGTGGGAAGGCCAAAGAGGGCGGCAGGGACGATGGTCGCCGACGCCTCGACCTTGACTCCGTCGATGACGCGCGTGAAGGTGATCTCCTTGGCCTTCACGTCCTTGATGCGCTTGTTCGAGGGGGTGAAGTAGCCGAGGGAGGCCAGGTTCTTCTCGACCTTCACGAACTCCACGGGCGCTCGGTCCAGGCCCAGGTTCTCGGTCTCCCCCTTTCCTGTCGTTTTGGCCACCAGTCGACGACCAACCGCCTCCTCGATCTGAGTAGCTGATCTCTTCATTCCTGAGTCACCAGCATCACCACCCGTTCCTGTGCGGGGCTGGATGGTGTTGTTGAATGAATTGAGCAGGAGGAGATGGAAACCGTGTTGAGTACTGTTGAGAGCTGCGAAAGGGCCCGAGTGCACAACGAGTTAGACGGGGAATTTTCGGTCGGAGGACACGGGCCCTTCGGTTGCGGGACACGCTCGCTTCGCTCGCTCCACACCCCTCTTTCGGTCGGGAGACGATGGATTTCGGTCGCAGGACACCCACTTTTTCGGTCAAGAGACAGCAGCCTTTCGGTTGCGGGACACCGCATTTTCGGTCGAAGGACACTCGTATCACCAGGGATAGAACACCCTCCGGGTGGCGCGAAAGTCCTTGACAGCGGCTCGATAGGAGGCGTACGGTGAAGGTAGTTCAGAACCTCCGGATCCTCCAGCGACCCGCCAGTGCCACCTGGTGGGTTTCGTATTTTTGGGCCCTTCTTGGGGCCTTGATCACTTCTGGGAGAGACGTCCCTCCTCGTGAAGGCCGCAGGCTCGCGCCTGCGGCGCAAGCCCCGGGTTTGCGGTGTCAGGGTCGGTTCAGCCCCCCGAAAACCCCGGTTGCCACCCCGGAGCTACGGGACGACCACGCCAAACCTGCACCTCCCCCACGGGGGACGTATGCGACCGGGCCTGCGCGACCCCTTGTAGGGTTCGAGGCCCAGGCGCACAACGGATTGTGTCCAGCGAGGCTAGCAAGGGCCTGCGCAGGCTGTCAAGGGAATTCTTAACAGTCAAGGAAAAGCTTACGGGTTGGGGGTCTGGCGGGCTACCGGGCCATTCTCTCCTGTGGCGCGAACGCATCGAACATGGCCTGCAGGGCGGGCCCCGGCTCGCATGTGTGGGGGGTCCGCGTTAGGCTCTCGGGGCCGGCGCGTCGGAGGCGAATCACCCCCCGTCGCTCCAGGTTCCGGAGGGCCAGGTGAACGGCCTCGCGGGTCACGCCTAGAGAGTCCCCCACCTGCCGGAACGAGAACTTCTCGGTGTCGAGGGCGAGGCGCAGCATCTGGGTGTGGCTGGGCGTGAGCCGAAAGGTTGGCCCCGCGTGCGTCTCGATCCACTCGCGCTGTTCGGGAGTGAGCATTTTGCCTATTTCTCCTGCCCGGGGATGAGGTGTCCGTAGGTCCTCTCGATGGCCTCTTCGATGACGACAGTCCGATTCGCCTTCCCGCGACCACGGGTGCCCTCGGCGCAACGCCTAGCGATCTCGGCGAGGATGAGCGCCTCGATCCGGGTCGTGGTTCGGATCTGCAGCCGCGCCGGCCGGGGCTCCCCCTCCAGCTCGGGTTCGGGCTGGGGGACGGGTGCCGGCCCCGATGGGGCGGGTCGCACCAGGCGTTCCGTGGGAGCGGCGGTCGGCGCGGAGATGACGCTCGGGGGCGCCGCCGGCCGCCATTCTTCCCTCGTTCGGAGGGGAGCGGGACTGGCTGGTGCGGGAGAGAAGCTTGGGGCGGGCGCGGCCGCCACCGGCCGCGGTGCAGGCGTGGGGGGAGCGATCCCGAGCTCCGCGTAGGGATCGCGGGCCTTGCGATATTCCGTCATCGGGCGATCCTTTCGGCAATGCTCTCGAAGGGGCCGGACGCCTCGCGGTCGTAGTCATACACGGGGACGCCCCGGCTGAATGCCTCCGAGATCTTGATCGTGCGTCTGATGGGAGCGAGGACCTCGAGCTTCATGGGGTTGCCCTCCAGAATCTGGAGGATTTCTCGCATGAGCGTCGTGGTCCCTTGGTACATGGACGGGATGATGACCGGCGGTTGCAGATTCGGGTTGAGGTGAGTCTTGATCTTGCCGTAGGTCTCGTAGAAGTCGCGGAAGGCGTTGGCGGCGGCCTGCTCGGTTTGCACGGGCACGAGGGGCACGTCCGCCGCGACCAGCGCGTTCGTCGTGAGCCGGCCGAGGTTCGGCGGGCAGTCGATGAAGACGAAGTCGTAGAGGGTCTTGACGCCCGCCAGGGCCGTCCGCAGGCGGAAGTTGCCGTCGGGCTCCTCCCCGAGGATTTTCTCGGCAGATATGAGGCGTCTTGAGCCGGGCACGAGATCTATACCCCGAACCCGGATAGCCGCTCCGGAGATCGGGAGGCCCTCCAGGAGAACCTCGCAGAGCGTCTTCTCGTCGGGAGGGTTGATTCCGAAGGCGTCCGACTGACAGTGCTGCGGGTCGGCATCGACAATCAGCACTCGGTGGCCGCGGTCCGCGAGGATGACGGCGACGTTCATGGCGACAGTGGTCTTCCCCACCCCGCCCTTCTGCATCGCCACCGCGAAGACCTTCATCTCGCTCCCCTACTGATCTCACTCAGGCTTGGCTACTTGCCTTCAATCAGCCAAGTCTATTTATCTCAAATAATGAAAGTAGTCAAGTAGGAAATGAGTCTTAGCTGAAAACAGTCTTGGTGCAAAGCAGACAAGGCTGAATCCAGCAAAGGCGGAAAGCCTCAAAGACGCAAAGACGTAAAGCCAACTTTGCGTAAAGGCTAAAAGACTACAAGTCTACTTAAGGTATCTATAGATAACTAGCCTTAAACAAAGCTAAAAATATCAGATGCGATATCTCACTGGCATCTAACACCATCTCTCACTGGGACTTCTGCACCGATGGCACGCGCGTCAAGGAACACATGCTGAGCCTGCTGCCCACACAAATGCGCTCGGGCCCCCAGGCCACAGCGTGACGTGGTCGGGGAGCCGGTGAGCGCGGAGCGCGGCGAACGCGGGGCCCGGGCCTACTCGCTAGTCAGTCGAAGCGTGAGACGGGACTCGCCGTGGCCGCTCCAGGGGCGGGAAAAGGGGTCTCTGCAGTAACGTGGCCCAAATGGCGTGTAGGTTACTCAAAACGCGGGGGTTCGGTCTCGTGAAACAGGCCGGCTCCCAACAAATTACCGCGCGACTATTCCACGCACAATCTATGTAAATGCCATATCTTACAGACTCGTGGAACGCCGCATGAGCAAGCGTGAAACAACACCCTTCTTGCGAGCGTCTTGAGCGGAAGTGCATCTGCCAGCCACCACGAGTCTCGCCTGTTCTGCACTCCGATCAAGCGTCGACCACGGGCTCCGGTACCCTACGGCGCACGCTGTGGAAGGCGAATAGCGCCAGCGCGGTCCAGATGCAGGCAAAGGCCGCCAGCTTCGCGCGGTCGAACAGCTCCCCATACACGACGACGGCCAGCAGGAACTGTAGCGTGGGTGAGAGGTATTGCAGGAATCCCATCGTCGACAGAGGCAGCCGCCGGGCCGCCGCCGCGAACAAGAGCAGGGGCACGGCGGTTACCGGTCCGGCCATCACCAGGAGAATATCAAGGGTGTGGTTGCCGGACAGGAAAGCCGCGCGTCCGGTGGCCACCATCACGACGAGATAGGCGCCGACAAAGGGCAGCAGCAGCAGGGTCTCGACCGTCAGGCCGATGAGCGCGCCCACGGGGACCACCTTGCGCAGCAGCCCGTAGAACCCGAACGACAAGGCCACGGCCAGCGAGATCCAGGGCGCACGGCCGACGCAGATGCCGAGCCAGACGACGCCGGCGGCGGCGATCGCGACCGCCACCCGAACCAACGGCGGCAGCCTCTCGCGGAGGAACAGCACCCCGAGCAGCACGTTCACCAGCGGGTTGATGTAGTAGCCAAGGCTGCTTTCCAGCAGGCGGTTGTTGACCACGGAGAAGATGTAGACCAACCAGTTGATCGCGATCAGGACCGTGCTCGCGCTCAGAACGGCCAGCACCCGCGGCTCCTTGAGAGCGAGCCCCACCTCGGCCAGCTGACCCTGATGCCAGGTGAGCGCAAGCAGCAGGACGAGCGCCCAGAAGACGCGATGACAGAGGACCTCGAGTACCGGCGCCTGCGCGGTTGCCTTCAGGTAGATGGGGAAGAAGCCCCACAGGCCATAGGCCGCGAACCCGTAGGCGATACCGAGGCTACGCTCGCGACGCGGGTCCTTGCTCATCTCCGCGAGTATGACTCAGACCCGGTTCAGCCCCAGCATGGGCCCAGGAGTATTGATTCCCTCTGCTCTGAAAGACCCGGTTGGGCCGCCAAAATCTGCCAACCCAGCACCAACTGGGGAAGAACCGACAAAAGATCGCTCGAACTTGTCGTTCCCTGGGCCTCTGGTTCGTCTATACAGTAGAGCTCGGGGTCGCAGCCGGTCGAGACCGCCCGGAAACCCAGCCAAGAACGCGAGACCAGAAGCAGGCTAGAGCATGCGATTCATTATTTTGTACCAGTCGGGCAAGGACTCCGATGCGCCCCCGAGCCAGGGGGAAATTACCGCGGTCGGGCAGCTGATCGAAGACATGGCGAAGGCCGGCGTACTGGTCGCCACCGAAGGACTCCAACCGAGTTCGAAGGGCGCGCGCGTCCGGATCTCGGGAGAGAAGTTCACCGAGACCGATGGCCCCTTCGTCGAGACCAAGGAGCTGATCGCCGGCTACGCGATCGTCAAAGCAAAGTCCAAGGGCGACGCGATCGAGCCCGCCAAGCGCTTCCTCAAGGTGATGGGGGAGCGTGAGACCGAGGTTCGCCTGATGCACGACACGCCGGCCTTCGAATCCGGGAACGCAGCAAATCGCCCAGCGGCGACCGCGAAGCGGTAGGCGCGGGAGAAAAGGAGCGATCAAAGGTGTTTCAACACTCGTTGGAGCAGAGGGGCGACGTTGGAATCGTGCACGTGAAGGAGACCAAGCTGACCTACCCGGTGCTGTCCTCCTTCTTTGGCGCCGTGCGCCGAATCGTCGACGGGGGCGCTCGCAAGCTGGTGATCGACCTGGGCGCGGTGGCCTACATCGACAGCGTCGCGATCGGCTGTTTGATAGACATCTACCGGTTGCTCGAACACCGCCACGGTGCTGTGAAGCTGTCCGGCCTTCAACCCCGCGTACAGACGATGCTCTTCATGACGGGCGTCCAGAAGGTGGTGCAGGTTTACCGCGATGAGGTCGAGGCGCTGGCGGCGTTCGGCGGACGGCCGAAGCAGATGGCGGATGTTCTGAGCCCCGTTGCTGGAGCGTAGGTGGCCGCGCGTCCGTGCATCCTATGCCCGCAAGAGGCCCTCGGATATGTAGCGCCAAGGCGAGACGGCCAGCCCTCCCACTTCACACTGGACTGGGGCAGGCTGGAGATGGCTTCCGCGGGAGGGTCCACGAACTCGACGGCGTCGGTCTGCCCGAATTCCTGCGAAAAGCCTACACATTGCCCTGATTTGATAACGCTGTCCCAGTCACAGGCGTGGTCGCTGCCCCTCTTAACCCTTGGATTTCACAGGTGTAGAGTGAGAGATCGCAGCGCGATCGAAATCGTGGGCATGCGAATTGCTCCTTTACCCTGAGGTATTGAGGCCTTTCCACCGGTTCGGGGGGCTTTCGGGAGGCGGCATGACGAGGCCAATTACGGTGGCAGTGGCGGCATTCGCGCTTGCGGCGTGGCCGGCTCTTGCCATGAGTGCAGGTCATGAGGGAGGCCGCGGCGGAGGTGGTCATAGCGGAGGAGGTAGTCACGGAGGCGGCGGCGGTCACGCGTTGGGAGGAGGCGGACACTACGGCGGGCATGCCGGGGGTGGCTGGCATTCCTCGAGCGGGCACGTGGGGGGCTGGGGGCATGCGGTTCCGCGCGGAAGCTACGGGCGGGGGTACAGCGGCGGCGGCTATGGACGCGGTTACCGGGCTTATGGCTCCGTCGGGCGCGGCTACGGCTACAGACCCGGCTACGGGTACGGACGTGGATATCGTTATGGATACGGCTGGGGTCCGTATTGGGGCTTGGGCTTCGACCTCGGATGGCCCTACTACGGGGCCGATTACTACAATGTTGCCCCCTATTACTACGGCTCTCCTTACCCCGACACGGGCTACATCGGGAACGGGGATGGCTACCATGGGGATCCTGGTGGCTATTCCGGGGGCGACAGCCCCTCCTATGGGAGCCGTGGCGACTACTCCGACGGGGGAGGACCGAACAACCAACCGCAGTCGGGTGGCGTTGCGGTGCGGATGGTGGTGCGGCCTTTGGATGCCACGATCTATATGGACGGACGGTTCTGGGGGAGCGGGCATGATGCGTCGACCCTACGTCTTCCTGAAGGGCGTCATCGGGTCGAGGTCGTTCGCCCGGGCTTCCGGACCTACACCCAAGATTTCGATGTGAACGCCGACCGTCCCGGCCAGCTCTCCATCACCCTGGAACGTCGGTAAGTTAACGACTGAACGGGGGCTCTTCGCGGCATCCCGTTCCTTAGACCCTCGGGTGGGCGAAGAGCGGCTGTTGGTGCCGCCGTCCCCGCGGTGCAAGAGAAGCGATGCGTTTGGCTACGGTTTACTTCGCTTCATTTGGCCTTGGCCGACTTGGAGTTGGACCGACTCGGGTGTCCCTCCGTACCGGGCGTGCTTCGCCTCCGGGAGCGGGGGGGGCCGCCGGGGCTGCGAGAACCATCCCGACAACCAATTCCTGGTGTTCGTCCGTGGTACCGGAACCGCTCTGGCCTGCACCCACGGCAGCGACGTCGGGGAGAGTGGCGGTGGGGGAATCGGGAGAGAGGCGCCGGAGCCCCTCTTCTTCTGCGGGGAGTTGACGGTCAGCCACCCCTAACTGTGGCGTTTCGCTCTGCCCTCGCGATCGGCACCGGTTGTGTTCGCGAGAGTCCGAGGACCGGGCTCGATTGCGGCATGGCGGTTGAACCGAGGCCGGGGGCTTGAGAAGACGCGAATGGCGGGTCCTCTCCGCCCCATCACTTTCCGACCTTCCAGGCCCCGCCTTCCAGCACCATCTTCAGGATATGGCCTATGACCATGCCATCTTCGGCTCGGTGGCCCTCGATTGACGCGAGGGCCGAGCCGTCGGTCTGGGGGACGATTCTGACAACCACGCTGTCGGCAGGCACGTCGGCGGCGAGCTGCTTCAGCATCTCGAGACCGTCGGCGCCGCGGTAGTCGGCCGCGGCAGGGGTGTTGAGGGTCGCCAGGAAACCGCTCAGCTCTTTTCGTCGGATGGCCGTGATGTGTCGGCTGGCGGCGAGCGCGGGTGGGCTCGCGAGGGCCGAGGCCTGCTCCTCCGCCGTTGGCGGGCGCGGGATTGGTGCCGCGAAAAGCACGTCGTATTGCCACACCACTCCCATGAACGTGTGGGGCCCGTCGACAGAAAGGCGCCCCGCGATGGCGGTGCGCTCCAGTCGCTCGCGCGTGAACTTGTGCATCCCGGCCGCCGACACCATGCCGTCGAACCCCTTGGCGAACAACGATCCGCCAATCGGAGAGCCTTGTGCATCGATGACGACCTCGACCATGTGCGCCCTACCGTCGCGGGCCAGGTGGATGAGCTCGAAGACATCAGCACGCGCCTCATCGGAGAGCGCCACGTCGCTCAGCAGCACGTGGACGTCCTCGGTCTTTTTGTCGAAGAAACCGGGCTGCGCGGTTGCATAGACATGGGCGATCGCGACCGGCACGCCGCTGATCGTCAGCGTGCCAGTCACGGTGCCCTCCTGCCCAGCGGCCTGCGGCGCAAGGGCGAGGAGAGCGACGAGCGCGATCAGTGCCACTCCTCCCTATCGAGCTTCCAGGCACCGCCCTCCTTGACGATTGTGATCTTTCCGGCCTGCTTCTCCTTCTTTGCCGCGTCTGAGAGGCTCGCGGCGAGGCCTTCGGCCGTGAGGAGGGCCCCGCCCTCCGGCGTGCGCTCTTCCTTGGTGACCTTGAGCTCCGTGAGCGCCCCCATGATCTTCATCATCCCGAACATCTTCTCGCGGTCGGCGGCTGGCGTGGCCTGGACCTGCTTGAGGTTCTTGGCGGCCATGAAGGGAAAGAGGTCATCGACCTTCGTGGCTTTGTCGAATGCGGCTCGGTAGGCGACGTAGAACTGCGTCGCCGTCTGCGCCTTCGGCTGTGGGGCCTGGGCCCAGGCCGTGGACGTCAGAACCAGGGCCAACCCAGTCGACCAGCTCGCGATCTTGACGGTGTGCATGGTTTCGCTCTCCTCTGGAAGTGGAACAGCAGGTGCGGTGATGTGATGAACAGCATTCTACCCGGTCTCACGTCGCCGAGTCCGTGGCGCGTCCGGCGGGCGGAGTCGGCGTCCTCAACGTGCCGTTCACGCTTCCCGTGGCGTTCGCCTGAAGCACGTCTGGTCGCGGATGTCCCCTGGGCGACGGAAGATGGTGACCCTAAGGCGTTGGGACGCTACTTCGTGTCCATGGCTATTGCAGAGTTCCGAGGTGATACAGGGAACGCCTGGCGCCCGCCCAGCGCATCGGCGCTCACTAAGACGTCCTTCGGGGGCCACGTCGGTCGTGGAGAGAAGGCACTGAGGGGAAACGTGATTTCCTCCCCGGGAGCGAGCACACCGCTGGTCGCCGCGGTCGCCAGGGCCCCGTCAGGGCCGACAATGGTGACGGAAATCTCGGCCACCCGACCCCCGGTGGCGTTCGTGAGCGTGAGCCACTCCGCATCCAGCTCAACCCGGAACCCGTGCCGGCGGGGCTTGGCCGCCGGACCGGCGGTGATCCGCTCAGGCGCGGGGGAGGCGGCTTCCGCCGGGCGCGCCTCCGATGCGGACGGAGTGGGGGAGACGGGCAGGGGCAGGCTTATGGACGAGGAGGACGCCAGAGGCGCGGATGGGCGCGGAGCGTGGCTGATGGCGAGGGCGGCAAGGCCGAACAGGACCAAAGCCAGGCTCATGCCGGCCACGGCCATACGAAGGCGCCTGCGCGCCGGAGGCGAATGAGAGGAGGCTCCGGTGGCCTGGGGGAGCTGAGCTGACCGAATCGCAGCCACGAGGTCGGGGAGGGGGAGCCGGCGCGCCGGGTCCTTGTGGAGAGAGCGCCGCAGCGCATCCTCGAGGGCTGGGTGGACTTCAGGCCTGAAGTCGCGGACGCGGCGCGGAGCCAGGTGGCGGTGGGCAGCGAGCCATTGGTTCGGCGTGGCCCGTCGGGGCAGGTCGTAGGCGGGCCGGTTCGCGAGCAGGAGAAAAGCGAGGGCGGCCAGGTTGTAGACGTCGGCGGGGGTGCCGAGAGGGTGCCCGTCGTAGGCCTCGGGACAGGCCCAGGACGGAGTGCCGGGGAACTGGCCAGTGCCGGTGAGCCGCGCATCCTGCAGGTGCTTGGAGATGCCGAAATCGCCGAGCTTGAGGAGCGGCGCCCGGGAGGAGGGGAGAAGGTAGTTCGAAGGCTTGATGTCTCGATGGATGACGCCGACCGCATGGGCCTCGGCTACGGGGATGGTCGCGGCCAGGGCGAGGTCCAGGGCCTCCGTGGTCGTGAAGGGGCAGGCCTCCTGTTCCCGGCGCTCCAGCTCGCGCTGGAGGTCGGGTCCGTCGACGGACTCCATCTCCAGCCACGCCGTGTCGTCGTCGAGGAAGAACGCGGTGTAGACCTGGACGACCGCATGGCTGAGGATCCGCTGCGTGTTCGTCACTTCCGCCTGCAATCGCCTCTTGATGGTGCGGTCGAAGCGGTGGAAGACCTTGAGGGCCACCGGCTGGTCGAGCACCAGGCTCTGGACGCGAGCGACCACGGCGAAAGCGCCCGCGCCGAGGAAGATCCAGCTGTCCGGGTCGTACCGGCTCGTGAACTCCGCGCGGAGCTTCAGGAGGGCGAGGATGGCGTCGGGTGACAAGGGCAGCCTCAGTGCTCGGTGGAAGCCTCGGTCGGGATGTTCAGGGTCCGGCGCCAGCGCCTTAGAGTCGTCTCGCCCATCCCCAGGGAACGGGCGGTGGCCGCGCCGTTGCCCGAGTGCTGCTCCAGCCGCGCGAGGATCAGGTCCCGACGGAACTGGTTGATGGCGTCGCGGAACCTGAGCTCGAAGAGGCGGTCGCGCGTGCCCGCCTCGGCGGGGGAGCAGGCCTGGGGGTAGGCGTGGCGCAGGGACTCGCGGTCGATTCGCGCCCCCGGTTTGGTGTGGGTCACGAGCTTGGCCGCGACGCCCGAGAGCTCGCGCACGTTGCCGGGCCAAGAATAGGCAGCGAGGACGCGCAAGACCGACGGATCGAAGCCAAGGGTGGGCCGCCGGAGGCGGCGCTCGTTGAGGACACGGTAGTGCTCGAGCAAGGGGATGATGTCGAGCGGGCGCTCGCGGAGCGCGGCCAGCCGAACGGTGTGGCCCACCGTCATCCGGTCCAGGAGGTCGGGGAGGAACTGGCCCTTGGTGGCGGCGTCGTCGAGGTCGCGGTTGGTGGCCATGATGAGGAGCACATCCACGGGGATCTGCTCCGCGACGCCCACGGGCTGCACCGTGCGGTAGTCGAGCGCCCGGAGCAACGTGGCCTGGACGGGCAGGGGGAGATGGGAGATCTCGTCCAGGAAGAGGACCCCTTTGTGGGCGGAGCGGAAGAGGCCCTTCTCGTCGCTGATCGCGCCCGTGAACGCCCCCCGCTTGTGACCGAAGAAACGTGAGGCCGCGAGCTCCGAGGTGATCTCCGCGCAGTTGATGGTGACGAAAGGACCCCTCCGCCGCTCCGAGTAGGCCCCGATGTAGCGTGCGACGACTTCCTTGCCCGTACCCCGCTCCCCGAGGAGGAGGAAGGGGGCGGGGGAGCGGGCGCTGGCGGCGGGGATCAGGGTCTCGTGGAGCTCGCGGCGAAGGCGCAGCATGTGGTGGCTGTCCCCGATCAGGTCGGGGGCTCCCTCGGGCCGCGCTTCGGCTCCGAGGAGGGCCTGAAGGTCCCGCTCCCGGCGCTGGGCCTGGAAGAAGTATCCGAAGAGGCGACCGAGGGCGGCCGCATAGGTATCGAGCCACACCAGGTCCTCGAACTCGTATGCGAGGCCCGGCTGGCTCTGCTGAAAGTAGAGGATGGCGAGGACCCCGCTCGCGTAGGGATCGACGATGGGCGAGCAGAGCACCGAATAGGGCTCATCTACGAAGGCGGCCGTTTGCAGCGTCAGCATTCGAGGGTCCTGGATTACCTGGCACTGTTTGCTCTCAAGAGCCTTTCGGATCACTTGGGCGCTGATGCCCGGCGCGCTGCGGCCGCTCTCCGCGGCGAGGACCTGCTGCTCGGAAATCCTGCCCACGGCGTGGATGCTGCGGAGCTTGGGCGGGTCATCCTGCTCGACCAGGAGCAGCAGCCCGCGCTGCGCCTTGCATCCCCGGACGGCAGCATCGAACGACTGACGAAGGGCGTCCTCGAGGTCGGCGGTACCAGCAAAGACGGACAGCGCCTCGTTCAGCGCGGAGATGAGAGCGGGGTAGTCGCGTGTCTGGAGTGGCGGCTGGAGACCCTCGTCTTCCCTGGGGTCGCCGTCCATGGGGGCGCAAGTCTAAGGTCACGGGCGGGGTTCCGGCAAGAATTAGTGAGCTGTTTCGCCGTCACCGGACTCGACCGGGCCACTTTGACGGTTCCTGTCCAGCCAATTCACGATTTCGTTCGCAAAATTCCCGCGCTTCGGCTGCCCGAACCCAGGATCACTGATCCCTCGGGCCAGTCGCCGCCCGCACCGCTCTCCAAGTGCCGCATGCAGTCGTTGGCCAGATGACCGGCGCAGTACGGCCACTAACGGCGGTGGGAGAGTCGGAGGTGCCCGCCGGAACTGGCGAAGCGGGCTGCGGGCGAGGTCTAACTGCAGGCGAGGTTGGGCCTTGGGAGTCCAGTCACGCGGGGCATCCCGCTTGCTGGGGAAGGAAGCCCGGAGGTGAGGCATGCTGGACGCTCCGAAGGCTTCGCTCGGGTCGAGCGCCCTTCCGCCACCGGGAAGCCTGCGTCTCTCGAGACTGCGACCCCTCGCCACCGCGCTCCTTGCGGCGGGGCTCGTCCTCGTCCTGGGGGCACCGGCCTGGGCGGCGGGCGATCCCCTGAACGGTCTCGTCGAAGTCATCACCCAGAATGCGCAGCGATGGAGCGCGGCCCTCATGATCGTTGGAGGCCTGGGGGCGGGGGGTTCGATGGTGCTGGGCCACCACCAGTCCGGCGACCATGCGCGGCGGTTTCTCTTTGGATCGCTGTTCCTCCTGGCCGCGGGCGCGGGAGTCCAAATGTACTCGCGCATGCAGAGCCTGCTGGGAGGCTTCTAGCGTCGGGGCTGTGTCCGAGCGGGGGTCTGCCTGAGGGTGGGGCTCCCGCGGCGAGGGAGGCTCTCCAGGGTGAGGGTCAGGCGGAGCCTGGTTGGACTCGGAGCGGCGCTCGCTTGCTCGTGTGGGAGCGACGGCCCGGCTCTGACCGACTCGGGTCCGATAGCGGTGGCGCCTTTTCTCGGGCCGTACACGTTCTCCCTCACGGCGTCCCCGAGCTGCGGGCAGCCAAGCTGGGCCTGGCGCTGGAACGGGGAAGGAACGGGCGCGGGAGCCAACTCCGTGGTTACGCTGCCCGGTGGGGACCCCCGCATGACCGTCCGCCTGTACGACCTCATGAGCAGCGTCAATCCCCGGCGGGTGCTTGTTGTCCTGGACCTCGAGCGGGCGCCCGTCGCCGATAACCTGTTCGTGACCTTCTACAGCCTGATCGAGAGCGTCGCCGTGCCGCCGGGAGTGCGTTCCCCTGTCTCGGGCCTCGCCACGGGCGAGATTGCCGTCTGGGATAGCCAGACCTTTCAGCCGCGGAGCTGCGGGGCCGCCGATCACGCGTGGGAGCTCGCACCGCGTTGAGGCGTCAGACGGAGGTCCTCCGCAACCTGGATGACCCCCTGAAGCTGGGGCCGCTGACCGTGCGCTCGTGGGGCGTGGTGCTGGTCGCGTTCAGCGTGCTGGCCGCGGTCGATCAGCTCACGGGATTGCTCTCGCTGCTCCCGCCCTTTCGGCTGGGGATTGTATTGGAAGTCTTGGGGGCGGCCGTGGCCGCGCTCACGCTCGCGTACATGGAGCGGCAGGAGGACGAGCATTTCGTGCCCAGCCTGATCCGCTTCTACCTATCGCGCCCCGGGCGCTTCGTCTACAGCGCGGCCGCGAATGAGCGTCTCGCCAAGCACCCTTTGGAAGTGGTGCTGCGCTCGCGTGCGGCTGGGGGTGGACGAGCTTGAGGCTGGAGGAGCGGACCCTGACGGGCGAGCTGAGCATCGTCGATGTGCTCGACGACCTCATTTGGCACCGGGACGGGCGGGTGACCCTCGTGTACGAGCTCGTGGCCTTCCATGAACCCGGCATGTCGGACGCCGAGTTCGATTCCGCCGCTCTGCGTGCCGATTCCGTCTGGAGCAGCGGGCTGCCGGAAGGGAGCGAGTACCAGTTCATCGTCGTGGTTGACAAGGAGGGGGGGCGGGTGGGCGTTGAGGCTTGCCTGCCGCCAATCCCGCAACTGGATGATCAGGCCCGTGTCTTGGAGGAGTTCCGGCGGGGGAGGCTCGCGCAGCTGACGCGGGCCTCGGCGGGTTCGGGGGTCCCCTCGTTCGTACAAGCCCGGCGGCACTACCTGACGGCGTCCTTCCGGCCGGAGTGCCTGGAGGGGCTGGTCAAGAAGGGCCTGACCGCGCACCTGCGCGCGCTCGTCACCCGGGCTGGCCGCACCAGCCGACGGTGGGACGAGGTCTACACGGGAGTGCTTTCAAGCTCGCGGCGCTTCGAGCGCCGGGTGGAGTACGGCCTCTGCCAGATCGCCCTGGGATTCTCCCGGTGCGGCACGGAGGACATTATCAAGCTGATACACGAGCTCTTGAGCCCCACGACCAGCCGATCCGCGCCCCTCACGCAGCTCTCGAGACGTGCCCGGGCCGAGAGGGACGAGTTGCCCGGGAGTTCGGTGGGGGAGCGGCCGTACCTGGGCGAGACGAGCACGGCCTGGTCGCTCGTGGAGGACGACATGGCGGTCCGGCCGGGGCTGCTCGAGCTGGGAGACCGCTGCGTGGGCGTCGTCACCCTGAAGCAGCTCCCGGACCGGACCGAGCCCGGGATCCTCGTCCCCCTGCTCTCCCTGCCCCGAGCGAAATACGTTCTCGTCTACGGGGTGGAGATCCCCCCGGGCGGGCTCGAGCTGCAGACGCTGCGGGCCCGGGCGCGCCTGGCCGCGGGCCTGCGCCTGCAGAACTTCCTGGTCAGGACGGACCGCGCCGATCCCCTCGCGGCCGCGGTCGAGAAGCAGAGCGACGAAGCGGTGAGCCGGATCATCGTGAGCACCCTGCGCATCCTGGGGACGTCGCTCTCGATCGCCCTGTACGAGGACTCCCCGGAGGCGCTCGAGGAGGCGGCCCAGGAGACGATCGCCGTGATGGCGCGGGCCCACGGCCTGAGGGGCCACCGGGAGCGCTATCTCGTGAAGGAGGCCTTCCTGGCCACCCTGCCGGGCTCGCCCGGGCTGCCCGAGCGCCGCCGGCGAACCCTGACCCCGGTAGCGGTCGACATGATGCCTGTCCACGGCTTTTCCTGGGGCACGGGAAAGATCCCGTTCCTGACCCCCTCGAACAGCGTGGTCCTTTACGATCCCTTCGATGAGGCGCTGCAGTCCAACGCGAACATCCTCGTGACCGGGACCTCCGGGTGGGGGAAGTCGTTCGCGGCCTCCTACGTGCTCTCCGGCGCCTACCTCGCGGCAGCATCGCGCCGAGAGCCGGCGCCCTACACCTTCATCCTCGACAACGGTGCATCCTACGAGCGGTACGCGCAGCTCCTGGCCGGGAAGTACGTGCCCTTCACCTTCGATGAGCCGCCTGGGGTCGAGATCTTCGAGTGGGACGAGGCCGCGGGCGGCCTGGACGAGCACGTTTCCCGGCTGGAATGGCTGCTGTTGGACCTGCTGCGGGTCGACGGGAAAGAGGAGGAGCGCTTCGAGCGCGTGAAGGCGAGCGTGGAAGAGGCGCTGAAGGAGCACATGTACCGGGGGGGACTGCCGCGCAGCTTCGTGGGCTTCGCGGAAGCTCTGGGGCGGGTGGGGGGGCCCCACGCGGATGAGCTGCGGCGGGCCCTTTACCCCTACACGGAGGGGAAGTTCGCGCGCCTCTTCGAGGCGAACGCGCGGCTGGCCATGGCGGAGGGCTGCCATGTCATCTGCTACGACTTCAAGGGGCTGTTGGGGGAGCATCGCGACCTCGCGGCGCTAGCCCTTCGGCTCGCCATCTATGAGGTACGGAAATGGTCCGCCCGCGTCAGCCGCCGCGGGCACCGCACGTTCCTGACCCTCGACGAAAGCTGGGCCCTCCTGGACGGAAGCACCTCCGGCTCCGCGGTGGCGTCTGCGGCGGGGCCATTCCTGGCTAGCTCGATCCGCATGGGTCGCAAGGAAGGGATGTCGGTGCTCAGCCTCTCCCA
Source organism: Vicinamibacteria bacterium (assembly GCA_035570235.1). Lineage (NCBI taxonomy): Bacteria > Pseudomonadati > Acidobacteriota > Vicinamibacteria > Vicinamibacteria bacterium. The sequence goes on from DATMML010000064.1 coordinate 149,269, forward strand.
AGTCCTTGAAGACTTCTCGGGCTCCGCCTTCGGTGCCGCCATCCTTGGGAACTCGGCGACTCGGTTCGTGGGGCACCCGGGCGCGGAGGGCGCCGAGACCCTCCGGCGCCAGCTGGGTCTGAGCGACCGCCAGGTGGAGCAGGTCGCCGGCCTCCGCCGAACGCCCGAATTCCACGAGTTCCTGCTCCTGCGCGGAGAGAGGAGTGACGTGATCCGGGTGCCCGGGGATCCGTTCTCCCGGTGGGTCTTCTCGACCTCACCAAAGGAGCGAGAGCGCATCGCGACCCTGAGCGCCCTCCGTCCCGAGCTGAGCCTGTTCGAGCGCATGAAACTCTTGGCCGCCGAGGGGTGAAGCACAGCGCGATTCCCCTAAAGGCGCGCGCGGGGCAGCCACCACCACCGTGTCGAGGGCAACCGGATTCGGCAGGCAGCCCGAAAACGTCGAGGGCGGAACCGACAACGGCCGCCTCTTAGGGGAGCGGTACAATCTCTACGGAACGCGAAGCTTTCGATGACCCTGCTCCCTCAATTCGAGCTCAACGAAAACTACGCCACGTTCCGGCCAGAGGGACCGGCGACCGTCGCTGCCTTTGTCTCGCTGGTTCATCAGGCGATGAAGGCCTGTCAAGACAGGGGAGTTACAAGACTGCTAGTTGATGCCCGGCAGCTGAGCCACGCACCCCTCACCGCCGTAGGTTTCTTTGAGCTCGGTAGCAGCCTGGCGGCAGCTTGGGATCCCCACATCAGGCTCGCGATGGTAGGCCGACCTGACCAAATCGATCGCGAACGGTTCGGTGTGTTGGTCGCTGAGAATCGCGGGCTGCGCTATAGCGTGCACGAGAGCGAAGCGGAGGCACTGAGCCACCTGCTGGCAAAGGGAGGCGCCGAGTCTCCCTGAATCTCGCAAGGAGACGTGATGCGTCCGCCCGACGGCAGCCACTCGAGCCGGCTACTCGACTGACTGAACGCGAGGGTGGAAAGGCGAGGCCCCCGTCGCCGGGGTTCCCGCCAAGAGCCAGGCGCCGCCGCCCAAGGCCAGAGCGACCAGCGCGCTGTTCCACTCGTTGCCGTTGCGCAACCCCTCGGCGACTCGGGGCGCGTGAAGAAGCACGAACCAAAGAAGAAACATGAGCCCCAGGAGAGAAGCTGACAGGCGGGCTTTCTGGCCAGTGACGATGCTGAGGGACGCCGCGATGAAGGCCACCCCGGTCAGGTAGGTCCAGAATAGATGGCCGGGGAGCCAGTTGGGTATCAATGTCGCGACGAACGTCGCGTACATGAAGTGCTGCACCCCAAAGACGGCCATCGGGAGCGCAAACAAAAGGCGCCCGAGCGTGAGGGTTGGACCTCCCGCAAGGAAGAAGGTGGCGCCGCACATTGCGAGCGCTTCGAACGCACGAGTCCGCGCAACCCCGTCGCGGAAAATCGCAACCGGCCCCGGTAGATGAAAGAGCAATACGATGACGAGGAGGAGCATGCTCAAGAGGCTCGACGCCCGGCGAGCGTACTTAGTCGTCACGATGCCCACTCCGGCGGCGAGCAGGACAAAACCCGAGATAAACGCCCAGAAGGTGCGCCAGGGGAGCCAAGAGGGTGCAATCAGCGGTCCCGGCACGAAATCGGCGTAAGCGAGCTGCTGAATGCCAAGCGCCCCAACGGCGATGGCGAAGGCTAGCCGGCCGGGCTTGGTCAGTTTGTCCATAGCCGAGCACTCTGACCTAGGCAGCGACTCAAGACAATAGTCGGATGGCCAGACTCGATGGGGCGCCAGCGACTGGCTATATACTGCGCCCAACCTTCCTTGCGGTCGGAGGGGCTGGTGTTGCGTCCGGCCGTGCTTAGGAAGCGAGCGTGGACGGCATCCTGCGACGTGCACCAGGAAGAACCGATGCGGCCAGCCCCGGAGAGATCTCGACGCGCCAACCGTCTGATTCAAACTACATCCCACGAAGAGGAACCATGGGTCTATTGCGCCTCGCTGCCGTCATTCCGCTTCTTTACGGCCTGGCCGCCTCCACCGGAGGCGATGAACCCACGCTGACGGGTTTCACGCCCGCGAACGCCCGCGTCGAACGAGGGTGGGAGAGCAAGTTCCTGGCCAGTCCGAGCCCCGACAACATGCGGGAGACCATGCGGCGCCTGAGTGCTCGGCCACACCACGTGGGGTCGGCTTACGACAAGGACAATGCGGAGTGGATCCTGGCGAGGTTCAAGGAGTGGGGCCTGGAGGCGAAGATCGAGACCTTCGATGTGCTGTTCCCGACGCCGAAGCAGCGACTCGTCGAGATGCTTGAGCCGACGCCGTTCAAGGCGAAGCTGGAGGAGCCGGCCCTCGCGGTCGATCCCACGAGCAGCCAGAAGGCCGAGCAGCTCCCGACCTATAACGCGTACTCGGTCGATGGCGACGTCACTGGCCTCCTCGTGTACGTGAACTACGGCCTCCCCGAGGATTATGAGCAGCTGGAGCGACTCGGGGTCTCGGTCAAGGGGGCGATCGTCCTCGCTCGCTACGGCCACTCGTGGCGCGGCATCAAGCCAAAAGTAGCGGCGGAGCACGGCGCCGTCGGCTGCCTCATCTACTCCGACCCGCGCGACGACGGGTACTTCCAGGACGACGTCTTCCCCCAGGGGCCGATGCGCCCGAGAGAAGGGGTACAGCGCGGAAGCGTCATGGACTTCCCTTCCTCGAGTCCGGGCGATCCCCTCACACCGGGCGTGGGGGCGACGCCAGAGGCGAAGCGCCTTCCCCTCGCGGAGGCGAAGAGCATTACGAAGATTCCGGTATTGCCCCTCTCCTACGGTGATGCCGAACCGCTTCTAGCCGCCCTCAGAGGGCCGATGGCGCCGGGGGAGGGGAGGGGCGCGCTGCCGGTTCCATATCACGTGGGACCAGGGCCGGCGAAGGTACACCTCAAGATGGCCTCGAACTGGGATGTCAAGAAGGTCTACGACGTCGTGGCTACGATCCCCGGAGCGGAGCAACCGGACCAGTGGGTCGTGCGCGGCAACCACCACGATGCCTGGGTGAACGGCGCGGAAGATCCGATCTCGGGTCTCATTGCCCTGATGGAGGAGGCTCGGGCGATCGGTACCCTCCTGAAGGAGGGATGGAGGCCGAAGCGCACGATTGTCTACTGCGCGTGGGACGGCGAGGAGCCGATGCTGCTGGGATCCACGGAGTGGGCGGAGACCCACGCGGAGGAGCTGCGCCGGCACGCTGTCGCTTACATCAACACGGACGGCAACAGCCGCGGGTTTCTCTCCATGGCCGGGTCGCACACCCTGGAGCCGTTCGTCAACGCGGTGGCGCAAGACGTGCAGGACCCGGAGGCAAAGATCTCCGTCTGGAGGCGCCTGCGGGCAGAGGCCCTTCGCTCCGCCCGAAGCGCCGACGACCGCCAGGAGATCCGCAAGCGCAGCGACTTGCGCATGAACCCTCTGGGCTCGGGCAGCGACTACACCGCCTTCATCGACCACCTGGGCGTGGCGAGCCTGGATTTGAGCTACACAGGTGAAGACGAGGGCGGCATCTACCACTCGATCTACGACGACTTCTACTGGTTTACGCACTTCTCCGACAAGGACTTCGTGTACGGGCGGGCTCTCGCCCAGACCGTGGGGCTGGCCGTTCTGCGCCTCGCCAACGCGGACCTCCTCCCATTCGCGTTCGATGGCTTCGCCGACACCATGCAGACCTACTTGAAGGAGCTGAAGGCGCTGCTCAAGGAAAAGCAAGAAAAAGTCGCCGAAGTCAATCGCGAGATCGATGAAGGAGTGTTCTCGGCGACGCTCGATCCCCGGCGTCCCACGATCGCTCCTCCGAGAGAAGACGTGCCTCCCCACTTGAACTTCGCCCCGCTGGAGAACGCGGTGGAGGCCGTCCGCCGGAGCGGCGAGCGCTACGCAAAGGCGAGCGCACGGCTGCAGGGGCGCGATGGACTCCCCGCCGACGTCCTCTCGCGAGTGAACGGGCTGCTGATGCGGAGCGAGCGACTGCTGACCTCGGAAGGAGGCTTACCGCGAAGGCCGTGGTTCAAGCACCTGATCTATGCGCCGGGCGTCTATTCCGGTTACGGGGCGAAGACCATGCCCGGCGCGCGGGAAGCTATAGAACAGAAGCGTTATGCGGAGGCCGACGGCGAAATCGCACGGATCGCAAGCGCACTGCAGGACGAGGTGGCCTTGATCGACTCCGCGTCCGCGGAGTTGGAGAAGACCTCGAGTTGAGGGGGGCGCAGTCCAACACCTCGAGGACCGTCCGTTTGTCAGTTGAGACAGGCCATATCCCGACTAAGCATGTTTGAGCGCTACACAGAACCGGCTTTCAGAGTAGTCTTCTTTGCGAGATACGAGGCAGCCCAGCTTGGCAGCTCTTCCATAGGAACAGAACATCTGCTCCTGGGGCTCATCCGTGAAAACAGCGGCTTGACGGCCCGCCTTTTCAGGGAACGAAACGTCTCCTCGCGGGACGTGAGGGCAACGCGACGCCCGGCAGCCGGTTGCGACCAGCAGAGGCTGCCCAAGGCTATCGGACCTGCCTCGGCGTCGGTTAGTGGTACCGTGGCATCCTGACTCGCCCACATGACGGGCGCTACGGCCAGGAGGGCCGGAAGTAAGGC
>DATMML010000065.1 GCA_035570235.1 Vicinamibacteria bacterium
AGCAGAGGCTGCCCAAGGCTGATATGGAGTGACGGCTTGTCAAGCCCTAGCGTTGGGACTTGCCGTTTTGTTCTTGGCATTCGTTGTGTCCGTTGTCCGTTATCCGTTCCTCCTTCGGAAGACGAAGACGACGGATGAGGCGGGGCGCTTCGACGACGAGTCACTCTGATATTCGCGGGTTACCCCGTTTGCACGGTGCAGAGCCGCCGTGACAGTTCTTCGTCGGGAGTGGACGCTGTCTATTGTCGCGAGTCCGGAAGGGTGAGCTTCCTGTCGCATAGCCTTGTCGCGCTTCCTCCAAATCGTGCCGGCGTTCATCCGTCGACCTCGGCCTCCGAAATCAAAAGAGTATGTCTCTCTAGGACGAAGTTAGGCGTTCGATCCCCGGCTCAGCGTGGCCCAGACAAAACCCGCGAGCTCCCGGGCCACTGCCGTCACCGCCTTCGGTCCCGGCTTCCCAGCCTCCGTCATCCGGCGGTAGCGCCTAAAGAGGCGGTGTTGGGCCTTGTCGGCTAGGGCGATGACCTCGGCAGGTTGTCCCTTTCTGCGCTTTCGAAGCGATCTCGATCCCGGCTTATGCCGATAATGCCAGGCCGCTTCGATGAGGACACGTCGCACATGTCCGTTTCCAGTCTTTGTGATCCCACCCCGGTGGGTCTTATCCGAGCTGGTCTGCTCGCTCGGTACCAAGCCGAGAAAGGCCATGAGCCCCCGCGGCGACTGAAACCGCTCAAAACCGTATAGCTCAGACACAATGGTCATGGCTGTCACGGTGTCGATGCCCCGGTAGCATCGCAGCCACCCTACTGGCTTCGCATACGGCTCCTTCTGCGCGATCGCCCCAATGTTCTCTTCGAGCCCCCTGAGCCTCTCCTCCAGCTGCTCGATGGCCAAGAGGTAGTCATCGAAGACGGCCTGCTCCGATCCATCCTCGAAGTGAAGACCATGGAGCCAATGCCGATGCCCTCTCGTCCAGGCCTTCTTCCCCGTGGTAAAGACGATTCCCTTCCTCAGCAGCATCTTTGCCAACCGGTGACGGCACCGACTCAAGTCCTCTCTGAGGTCTTCGCGGCCCCGACACAAATCTCGGACCGCCTCGTCCTCGGGCGTCGGAGGCTGAACCTCGGTCAGCAAGCCAGCCCGGAACAGTTCTGCCAGTTTCCGGGCATCCCGCCGATCCGTCTTGATCCGTTCGCCTGGCTTCCTCGGGATCAGAGACGGGGCCACGACCATGCAACTCCCAGACCCCGCTTCGACAATCTGGCGCTGCAGGGAATACCCCAACGCCCCCGCCTCGTAACAGAACCGCACCTCTCCAGGCGCCTGACGCTCGACCTTCCGAACCATCCGCCTCACACCCGTCGGCTCGTTCGCAATCTCCCAAGCAATCGGCACCCCCTCGCCGGGGAAGAGCATCGCAACCGCGATCGCCTTCTTGTGTGCGTCCAGCCCCACGAACGTGATACCTTTTTCCATGACCAGCTCCTTTCGTATGCGGCTCTGATGCCGCTAACAGGCGCATTAACCCGCGATTCTACGATCGCGAGCTGGTCACTCCATATTGTCTATCGGACCTGCCTCGGCGTCGGTTAGTGGTACCGTGGCATCCTGACTCGCCCACATGACGGGCGCTAGGGCCAGGAGGGCCGGAAGTAAGGCACGTGGAGCGTCGAGACCCCCGCCGACGTTTGGCGGACGCCGCGGGAAGCGTGAACGGCACATTCAGGACGCCGACTCCGATTCTCCGGATCGTAAGAAGCCGGCCATCCAGGGTCGCAGTTCTTGGCGGGCCGCGGTCTTCCCCGGCCCGCTCCCCCTGGGACCCACCTAGTTCTCGACGCGACGGTGGTAGAGGGCGAACTTGCCCGAGCGCTCTTGAAGCTCCCAGCCGTGCTCTTCGGGCCGGCTACCGAAGAAGGGGCGGAAGAGCTCGGGCCAGTCGCAGAGCCAGCGGACGCCCTGCTCATCCAGGTAACGCCAGATATCGTGCCGACGGCGCAGTGCTTCTGGATTCACCTTGCCGTCGAGATTCAGCACCCGGTCTCGGAAATAGCCCAGGGTCCCCGTCTGCAGGGCGGCCACCCATTCCTCGGGGGGGACCCGGCTCTCCACCAGCGTGAGCTGCCTCCGCACGAAGATGTTCCTCTCGATGATCGGCTCGCGGTACGACCGCAACACCTCGAAAGGCACCGAAGCGCCGAGCACGAGGAGAACGGCGGCGGCGGACCAAGGCCGGGCCCCGGCCAGGGCGAGCAGGGCGCGGGCCAGAAGGAGGACGACGAGGAGAAGGAGGGGCGCCAAATAGCGGGCGTAGAAATGGACGGCCCAGGACGAGAGGGGGTACCAAAGAGCCAGCATCAGAGACGAGAGGGCCAGGCAGCCGCTGAGGCCCAGGAGGTGCCGGCCCCGCTCCGCGCTCGCGAGGCGCCACTTCCTGACCTCGAAGCGGTGGACCCAGAAGAGGGCGAGCATGCCGACGAGGAGCAGGGCGCGGACTGCGTCCGCCTCCGGTCGTTCGTCTGCGTCGTGGAAGTAGATGGGCATCAGGTTGCGGAGAAGGGCCGTGGCCATGACCCCCAGCCGGCGGGCATCCAGAGCCCAGGCTTGCTCGGCGGCGCCGCTGGAGGGCAGCAGGGACCCGAACGCGAGGACGCTATAGAACCACCAAGGCGAGGAGATGAGAAAAGCAGTGGCGGCGGCGGTGGCCGCCGGTTGAAGCCGAGTCCGGGCCGGGCCGTCGCTCCTCAAGAGAAGGTAGGCGCAGGCGAGGATCACAAAGAACACGGCGTCGATGCGGCTCAGGACCGTGAGGCCGAGCAGGGAGCCGAGGACGGCGGGCTCGGCGGGGGTCTCTAGGGCGTGGGTCTGGGCATAGCGGAGGACGACGGAGTAGCTCAAGAGGAGGCAGCCGGTCTCGAGGCCGTTGAAGTGGTGGCCGAACACGGGAAAAAGGCTCAGGTAGAGCGTGGCCGCGCACCACGGAGCCAACCGCCGTCCCCGTGCGTCACGGGGGTCGAGGGCGTCACGCAGGATCCCACCCAGCACGGCTGCGGTCGCCACGTAGAAGAGCCAGTGGAGGGCGAGAAAGAGGCGCACACCCAAGATGCGGTCGGGGCCGGCCAGGACAAAGACGGGGACGGACAGGAACGTGAACAGGGGCTGGAAGCCGTTGGTGGGGGTGCGACCGTCCACGGAGATGCCCCGGCCGCCGGCAATGTTACGGGCAATGGTCATCGAGTAGTAGCCGTCCTCGGAGAGGGGCGGATGGAGGAGAAGGCTCTTCTCCCGAAAGCTCAGGCTCAGGGTCAGAAGGGCTAGGAGGAGGGCCAGGCCCATAAGGACGCGCAAAAGAACGAGATCGGGGCCAGGCGTCTTCGGCGATGCGTCAGGGGGCGGGGTCGACGATTCCAAGGGGCGAGACTCCTGGTTGAGCGGGGCCCGAATGCCGAGGTTAACATGGCGGGGCATGGCGGGGCGGATCCGGGTTCTCAATCGCATCGTCGTCTTCGTGCCCTGTCTTCTCTTGCTTGGGCAAGACCTGGGCCGGCGCATCGACGGCGCGCACACCTTCCGGCAGGCCCACGTCGCGGCCAACATCGAAAAGTACCTGGCCCAAGGCCTCTCCTTGCGGCCGGCCACCTACAACCTCGATATTCCGTACTCCCTTTTCGATTTTCCGCTCTACCAGTTGGCGGTGGCCGCCCTCTGCGGCCTGCTGGGGAGCCCCGTCCTCGTGACCGCTCGCGTCGTGAACATCTCGCTCTTCGCGGTCTGTTGCTTTCTTCTGGAGCGGCTCCTCGCGCGGTGCCGTGTCCACCCCCGACAGGCGCTCTTCTGCCTCGGCCTCTTCCTGGCCGCACCGCTGAATCTGTTCTACTTCTCGAACCCTATGGTGGACGGGCTGGCGGTGCTCCTGTCCTTCCTCTCGCTCCTTGCCTTCGTCGGTTGGGAGGAGACGGCGACGGGTGGGGTGGGCCTCTGGGTGCTCATGGTGGTGGCGGGCGTGCTCAGCACACTGGTCAAGAATCCCGTCTTCCTTCCCGTCTGCCTGGCCATGGCCTCCCAGGTGGTCGTGCGGCGAGGATGGCGCTCCCTGCTGCGGCCGGGCCTCATCTCCTTCGGGGCCGCGATTGTGGCCGCGATTCTGATTTTCAAGCTCTACTCGAATCGGGTGAACGGCGTCGCGAGCTTCTGGGCGCGCGGGGAGGCGGAGGCAAACTTCGGTCTCCTAAGGGAGGGCCTCCAGCTCGAGAACTGGCAAGGCATCATCCACAGCCTCGGATTCCTGACCCTCAATCCCTGGACGGGCGCCCTGGCTCTCTTCGGTGCTCTCGCGTATCTGCGCCGAGGAAGCCCGCGTTACCGAGGCCTCTTCCTGGGGCTCCTGCTCGGTATGGTGGTGACGGTTCTCGTCTTCTTCAGCCGCAACCGCCCGCACAGCTACTATCAGCTCCCGTTTGCCTTCACTCTCTGCTTCTTCGCGGGCTATGGCCTCCACCGAATGGCGGTCCAGATCCGAGCCGCCTGGCCCCGCCCCGGGCGCGCAGCGGTCGGCCTGGCCATCGTGGGCGCGGCCGCGGTCACGTGGGCCTACTCCAGGGTGGGTTACGGGGAGCTAACCGCGCCTACGATCGACGAGATCGCGGCCCGCGGCGAGGCGATACGGGAGTGGACCGATCCCGCGGATTTCGTCATCTACCTTGTCGACTCCGAGCCCGAGGACTGGAACCCGTCGTATCTGTACTTCGCAAAGCGAGACGGCTACAACGTCCCCCGTTCGGACTTCTCCGCCACCACCCTCATGAGCGTCTACCGGAGTTACGAGCGCCGATACCGCCGCGTCTTCGTTGCCTGCCCTGCGCGCCCGAGGATTCTCTCCCTCCGGCTGGAAGGGTGGGGCCTCCCCTTGGCCGCGGCGGGCGCAAGCGGAAGGCTCTACCGTATGCAGGACCCTCCTCCTCCGGGGGCACCTTAAGGTGCTGTGCGGCGGAAGGGGGCGATCGGAGCGTCGCCCTCGGCGTCAGAGCGCCGCCTCGTCGATTCCCTCCCGACCGAACGAATAACCCTCTAGGGTCGATCGGACGGGCAGGACATGGCTTGCGATAGCGAGGAGGTGCAGACCGAGCAGCCCCTGAAGGTCTCGCCATAAGCGAAAGCCCCCGCCCTCACCTCGCCCGCCCCCGTGACCACCACGACGTTCTCCTGAAACTGGCAGAAGGCTCCCGAGCAGGTGCCTCGACAGCAGCCCGCCCCGGCGGCGGCGAAGAGGGCTCCATGCATCAGCGTCCCCGTGGCCTCCGGTCCGACGGAGAAGATGAGAGGAGTCAGCACGAAGGGGCTGCTGGGGGAGCAGTTCCCCGTGAGCACGGTGTGCTCGACGCGTACGGCGCTGACGGACACGCTGCTCCGGGCCGCGTTCCTGAGGTTGACGGTCAGGAAGACGTTGTCGGTGCAGCTGATGTTGGAGCTCGCTTGCGGCGAGTCAACGGTGGCCGAGAGATCGGCGAGGGTCGCGGGAGGCGGGGTGAGGGTCGTCGGCGGTGTGGAGCTGCCCTTGCCCCCCGCGGCCACCGCAACAATCGCGGCCGCCCCCGCTCCAACACCGAGAAGGATGAGGCCGGTGTGCCCCCCTCCTTTCTTCTCTGGGGTGGCGGCGGCAGTCACGGGGGCGGGGGCCGGGGTGGGGGTTGCGGCGACAGGCTTGGTTTCCGCCTTGGCCTTCTCTTCCCCCTCCTTCTTGGCTTCCTCGAAGAACTGGATAATGTTGGGGGGGAACTCCTTCGGGCTCAGGGTCAGGGCCCGGTCGGCCTTCCAGGCAGCCAGAAACTTGGCCCGGGCCGTCTCTTGCTGGGCCAGGCCGACGTAGGCGATAGCGAGATAGGTGTAGGCGCGAGCCAACTCCTTCGCCTGGCCCTGCTGACCAGAGAGACGCTTGACCACTCCGTCCAGGGTGATGAGGGCGACGTCGAAGTCCCCTTCCCGGACTTGGCGGATACCGGTCGCCATGTCGGCGTCCGCCGCGCCGGACTGGCCGGGGGCAAGTTGCGGGGGCCAGCCCAAGCCCGCGACCAAGCAGATAACGAGGATTCTCCGTACCACCGTGCACTCCTTTCAGAAACGCCCCAAGGGAGGCTCGTTGAGCCACGTGGCCTACTTGGGGAATGCCTCCTTGGTGAGGTCCACTTGAAGCTTGGTTGTCTCACCGGAATGGATGGTTACCTTTCGCCGAAAGGGAAGGTAATCCGGATGCGACAGCTTGATGGCGTGGGCTCCCGCGGGGAGGGAGAGGGGCTTCAGGGGGGGCGAGATCCCGACCTTCGAGCCATCCACCTCGACCTCAGCCCAAGGAACGACCAGGAGTTGAAGCGTGCCCGTCTGAACCGCTCCCTCTTGGGGTCCAACGCCCGCGTCTCTTAGGCCCGGGCTGGGCAAGGTCGCAGCCGGGCTGCCGCTGACGGGCAGGGAGGCGGTGGTCGCCCGGGGAGGCGCCGCCGGCAGCGCCGGCGTCGACGTGGGAGATGGCCCCGGATTGCCGGCAACGGCCGGTGCGGCCGGGGGCCGGGTGGCGGGCCCGGCGCGGGCGATGGTGAAGGCGGTCGTGGGTGAGAACGATCCCTCATGGCCGTCCTTGCCCACGGCGGCCACGCGCCAGTAATACTTTCCGGCGGCAAGGCTGCTCAGCGGGAGGGTCGTGTCGTGGACTTCCCGACGGTCCACGAGGGGGTTTGAAAAACCCGGCCCCCGATCGAGCAGGAGGTGGTAGACGGCGGCGCCCGAAACGGGCCGCCATGCCACGGACGTGACGGTTCGCGGGGGGTCGCCGTAGAGGAGCTCGGCTTTGTCGAGGGGAGCAAGCGGTACGGGGGCTTCCAACGTCGCCGCCAACGACGGCTCGGGGGCGGCGACCGCGCTGACGAGGGGCCCCGCTCGGTCGATGGGCGGGGAGGCGGCCGGGGGCTCGACCGGGCGCGCCCCCCGCATCCACAACACGGCGCCAAGCACGAAAAGGCCCAGGGCCGCCGCCGCGCCGACGCGCACGGCCCGGGGATAGGCTGGAGTGGGGGTTTGCGACGGGAGGGCTCGTGGACGCGAGACCGCAGGCGGTGGGGCAGGGGGAGCCGGCGTGCCTGTCGACGGGCGAGAAAGCGAGGTGCCGGTGGAGGGCGGAATCACGGTCGGGATGGCCGTTGGCACCGGCGTGGTCATAGGCACCGTCTCCTCAATGAGCAGTGGTGCCACGGCCGCCTGCCTGGGGGTGGCCGGCGACGCCACCGTCACGTCCACGGAGGATTGCCCCTCGGCACGGCGGAGGGCCTCGCCGAACTCCCGCGCGTTCTGGAAGCGTTCCTGGGGCGCCTTGGCCAAGGCCTTCCTCAGGACCGGCAGCACGGCCCTCGGCAGCTCAGACCTCTCGTCGAGGGGAGGGGCGTCATGGATCTGCTTGAGGAGTGTGGCCAGGGGCGTGTCGCTGCGGAAGGGGACATCGGCCGTGAACAATTCAAATGTCACGATTCCCAGGGCGTAGACATCGCTGCGTCCGTCAACCCTTCCCCCCTGGGCTTGCTCGGGGCTCATGTATTCGGGGGTGCCGACGACGTCTCCCGTGGCCGTCGCCCCCGTCGCCCCCGACTCAAAGCTCTTGGCGATCCCGAAATCCATGAGCTTTACGATGCCTCGGGTATTGCGCATGACGTTCGGGGTCTTGAGATCCCGATGGATGATGCCTTCGGTGTGGATCGCGTGGAGGGCGTCGGCGATCTGCAGGGCTACGGTGTAGGCTTCCGATGGTGGGAGCCGACCCCTCTCGCGAAGGATTCGCTTAAAGTCCACCCCGTCGACGTACTCCATCACGATGTAGCTGAGCGGGCCCTCCTTGCCGAACTCGTGGATGCGGCACACGTTGGGATGGCTCACCCGCCGCGCGAGCTTGATCTCGGAGCGAAAGCGCTTGGTGAGTCCGGGGGAGGTGGCGGCTTCCGGACGCAGCACTTTGATGGCTACGATCTCGTCCAGCTCGACGTCGTGGGCCTTGTAGACCATGCCCATGCCACCCTTGCCCAGGGGGCTCAGAACCTTATAGCGGGAGGCGAGAAGCAACCCCTCGGTAAGGACAAAAAGTCCCTTGCCACACCGGAAGCAGTTCTCGGCTGACTGCTCGTTCTCCGCTTGGCAGGAAGGACAGAGCATTGCGCTTAGAGGAACCTGAAAATGATAGGTCTCGCGAGCAGGGTTTGCAAGGGCGTGTAGGCACTCACGCCCGCGCTCCCGGCAGTCAGGGGCGGATTTAGGGTCGTGCCTGCGTGGTCGGGGGAGTCGAGGGCGTGGTCTCTCCCGCATGGAGGAGGGCGTGAACGGGCGACGGCGGCATGAAATGCGAGGGGGGCGGCAGCGCAGGCCAGAAAGGCCGGTCAACGCCGGTTTCTAGTTTGCCGAACGGGCCCTTGGCCTCCCATGGAGGGGACCCCGTGGAAGGACTGCCACGCTCCCACAACCCCACCCGGGGGGGAGGACCGGTGGTTCAGACCGCCTGCGGCGCGTGGGCCTGCCCCGAGAAGTGCGTCCTGCATTCCTTGCCACCGCCGCTCCATCGCGTCCACCTGGGACGGCTCGGGACTCCAGTACGAGAGCCAGATGTTGAGCGAGGTTCGGCCCGTGAAGCGGTCGGCGGCGACGCGCAGCAAGCTGTCGTCGAGGCCGGACACCGTGCCCGAAAAGTCCCAGGGAGGGTTGCATTGGACGACGCGTCCCTCGAAGACGTCGTCCTGGGCGGAGCGGATCCGGTAGCGCTCTCCTTCCCGCAGGCCCTCCAGCCGGCCCTCTCGGCGAGGCCCTCGGGCCCGCTGACGCGCGACCAGGGTTCCTGCAGCTCCAGCTTGGTGCTGGCCCGGGCCCGGGCCATGCGTCGGTCCTTGCCCTTGTGGCGGCGGAGATAGTGGCGCAGGCCCGCGAGTTCGAGGTTCCAACCCCGGCCCACTCCTTCCAGCTCATGGTCCCAAGCCGCCCCGTGTCCGAAGCCAGAATGCACCAACGCGCAGGCAGGTGCCGCCCCCCTCGCCCACCAGGAAAAAGTCGAGGGTGAGCAGGCCGCGGAAGCTGTCGAGCGTGCTGCCTAACAGGCTTGATTTCTGTGAGTTGTGCGACTATGGATCGTTGACCCGGGTGCGGTCGGTCGCTCGTGAGGGCGAGGGGTTCAACCGACCCTCCCCGGGAATCACCTTTGGCCCTCGCTTGCGGAGGTGCGGTGTTGGGACGAGCGGTAGGGGCGGGCCGGCCCAGGGTTCGCGTTCCGGGCTCGCGACGTAGAGAGCCGTGGGATGGACCACGCTGGCTTGTCCGCTCACTGCGGGTGTCCTCCCGAAGCGGCAAGGATCTTTGGCTGTCCCTCGGTGTCGGTTGTTCACTGCTACTCCTTCTCGTCGGCTGTCGTCCCCGAGTCCTCGCGCCGCCGCCCAAGACCATCCTGGCCGTGTTTGCCCACCCTGACGACGAGATCTTCGTCGGTCCGCTTCTGTCGCACTACGCTCGGCGAGGAGCGCGAGTCCGCTTGGCGATCGTGACCGACGGGGAGAAGGGAGCCTCCCCCCGCGCGGGCGTCCCCGCGGGGCCCGAACTAGCCCGCATCCGTGCCGAGGAAGCGCGCTGCTCGTGTCGCGCGCTTGGCATCGAGGCACCAGATCTGCTCGGGTTCAAGGACGGCGAGCTGGGGCGGTTGAGCAATCCACCCGCGGGATATCTCGCCGAGGTGGTGCGAGCGATTCGCAGGCTCTTCGTCCAATTCAGACCGGACGTCGTCATCACTTGGGGCCCGGAGGGTGGCTACGGACACGCGGATCACAGGCTGGTCGGAGCCGTGGTCACCCAGATCGTGCAGGCGGGCGCGAAGGGCGCGCCCGGTCGCTTGCTCTATCCCGGCCTTCCCGTGGACCGCGTTCGCCTTCGCCCCGAGGGGGGATATCCCCATTGGGCGGGCACGGACCCTCGCTTTCTGACCGTCCGCGTGCCCTATGACGCCGCAGACCTGGCCGCCACCCGCCGGGCCTTGTCCTGTCACCGAACCCAGTTTCCTCCCGAACAGATGGAAGTCCTGATGAGCTGGCTGCACGAGACGCTCGACGGGCGTGTCTACCTGCGCCCGTGGTTCGGAGCTCGGATGACTGACGACATCTTCGATGTGGAGCCCTAGACGAAATTCCTAGCGCTCTTGTGACCTCGCGCTCTTGCTCCCCAGGGACCCGCCGGAATCGCCGGGCCTGACCCTCGGTACCCTATAGGGCACGCCTACGGAGAATTGGGCGGCGCTTGGGCCCGGATCTGGCTAATGGCCTCCTCGGCGGCCGGCCGAATGGGATCGAATTTGGAGGCTTCAACCAAGGCGGGTAGGGCTTCCTTCGCGGCGGGGCCAATCTTTCCCAGGGCCTTCGCCGCCCACTGTCGCACACGGCCCTCGCGGTCTTTGAGGGCACGCACAAGCGCCGGCATCGCCTCTTTGGTGTCGGGCCCCATGCCTTCAAGGGCCATGGCGGAGGCCAGCCGGACGTCAAGGTCCGGGTCCGCGAGGGCCAAGGCCAGCGCGGGCACGCCGGCTCTGCCTTTCGAGCCCATCCCCCAGAGGGTGGTCGCTGCCCGCGCCCGCAGCCGCGCGTCCTCGTCCTTGAGGAGCTCGACGAGGGCCGGAACGGCGGGCTCGCCGACGCGGATCAGGGTCAGGTTGGCCTTGCCGCTGACCTCCGGGTCAGAGCTCTTGAGGTCAGCAATGAGGGCGGGAATGTCGGGGCCCGGCTCTTTCCCGCGACAGGCCACGAGAAGGGCGAGGCCGACGAGAAGAGCCCGCGTCGCGGAGGCGGTGACCCTGGGCAGGGGACTGCCGCCGCCCTCCGCCAACCGTGTCGCGCCCTGTACGGGGGAGTCGAAGAGCATTCGGGACCCTAGTCCTTGGCCTCTATGGGCAGGAGCACGTCGGGAACTTGAAGCTCCCGATCCGAGTGGACCAGTTGAAGGAGCCCGTCGTCTTTAGGTACTGGTTCGTGTAGAAGAAGGTGCAGTCATCCGTCGGATCGACAGTGGCCGCCGAGTAGTCGCCCCAGCGGGTAATGCCGCCGGTCTGCGAACCGGAACCCGCGAACAGGGAACCCTCCGCTTGCAGGGTACCCAGCGCGTCGCTGGCGATGCGGCCGGTGTACCGAATGCTCGGGGAGAGGTTGTCACCGGAGACACTGTACCCAAGGAGGATGTTCCCCCGCTGGTCCATGGCCATCGACCCCATCCAGCGGTACGAGGAGTCCGGGGAGTACGTCCCCTGCTGATAGACGGTCGGGGAGCCACCCGGGGTCTTGATCTCGTACCACCGGACGGCCGAGTGCCCACCGACGTCCACCGAATGGTTCACGAGGAGGGAGTCGGAGGTCCCGAAGTTTCGATAGGCCAGGCGGTACATCAACCGATCGGCCAGGGAGTCGAGCTGCCCGCCTCCCGGCTCGGCGATGCAGGTTGCGCCGTTGCACGCCTCGGTGAAGGCGGCCACCGGGATCTGGAGAGGGCCGGTGAAGGTCGACGCTCCCGGAGTCGCCCAATCCACCTGGAACTTCCACAGGTTGAGCGCGGAGAGGCTGGCGTCATCGAAGGCCAAGACGAAGTTCGGGGAGCCGGTCGGAGGAGGAGTCGATCCATCTAGGTCCGCGGGCAAAAGACCGCCGTACTGAGAACCCAGCTGGAAGCACTGCATGGCACCCGGTGTGGCCGAAGCGTCCAGCATCCGGAGGCGATCGAAGGCGCAGACCTTGGCCCCGGCGAAGGTCTGGCCCCCGGAGAAAATATTGAACGTGATGTAGTAGCCGTCGGGCCAGACCCCGACCTTCGGGTAGTCGTTGAAGTCATTGCCGAAGGAGTAAGCAAACCGCCGGTAGGGGCCGGTAGCGTCGGAGGTCGTGGAGACGGCGATGCATTGGGAGTAGGGCGCTGTCTCCACCGCAAACTGAGAAAGAACCCAGCGTTGCGCCGCTTTGTCGTAGAGGGCAATGGCGTCCCCGCTGTTCTCCGTTTCGCAAGGACCGCCGAAGCCCTGCCACAGGGTGCTGCCGTCGGCGGGGCCGTACACGCGGTTCCCGGCCTTGTCGAACACGGCGAAGGCGGTGTTGACCCACTGGACGTATTGGGTAGCCCCCACGGCGCCATTGGTGTCGGGCGGTGCGCCGGTGACCGCGTAGTTGGGCACCCCTACTCCGTCGAAGTTCAGTCTGAGCGTCGCGGCCAGTGGTGCCAACGCTGGGGCTTGGAGGATTAGGTCCTGAAAACGGCCGAGTGGTCGGGGTGGATGGCGATGGGGCAACAGCTTGACGGGATGGTCTGCCCGCTTGCGGGTTACTTGGAGCGGGCGGAGCTTTGAGAGGGAAAGCGACACATCTTGGCGGCTGAGAGCATGGAGGATCGAGCCGACCTTCCGCTCCGACGCCGCACGCGGGGCGAGGGTGCTCGCGAGGCTCAGTGGCCGTTGGAGACCGGTGGGACTCGGGGAAGGACAAGGGGTTGGCCCTGGGCTCGGGCTCGATGTGGCGGTGGAACTCGGCTCCGGCGTCGGGCTGGGTGTTGAAGGGAGGCTGGGCGCCGGTGTCAGGGTTGGGCTAGGCGTCGCTGTCGGTGGGGGATTGGGGGGGGGAGTGCAGGACGCTCCCGGGAGGACAGCGACCCAGAAGGCGCCTACGACCGACAAATAGAACCGCGTTCGTGAGTCGGCCATCTCAACCTCCAGAAATAGAGGTCGTTGGGTAGAGACGAAGCGAGCCTCGGGATGGCGGAGTCCCCTTCACGATCACGCGTCCAAATCCGCCAAACCCGCGTCGAGGCATGACCGGATCAGGCATCAAGGAAGCGCAGAAGGAATGATCCTTTTGGGCCCCTGATAGTGTCAAGAAAAAAATCAGAATTCGTTACCTTTTCCCATAAGTAAGGGGCGGGGCGCCCATTAGGACGGCAGCCGGATGGGGCCTTCTTCCTATGGCTTGCGTGATCTCCCCCGCCCGCTCGCGTCACGCTGCGCCGTCTCTGCCTGCCGAGAGACGTGCCTCAATGGATGCTTCACGGCCGACGGTTTGTTCGTTGCCCGATTCGACCAATTGTGTCGTCGAGCCACCGTGACCTCGAGTGAACTCGAGGACCTGGGTTCCAAGGCCAGAAAGTGCGGGGGCGACGACGTATGCTCTGGGGATGGCAGGCCCGGGGGAGCGCGTGGTGCTCGACGTGGGAGGCCGCGAGGTCGTAGTCTCGAACCCGGCGAAGGTCTACTTTCCCGAGGCCGGCATCACCAAGATCGAGGTCGTCCGCTACTACCTGGCAGTAGCGGAGGGCGCCCTACGCGGAGCGGGCGGCCGGCCGAACGTGCTCGTGCGCTACGCAGATGGAATTCACGGCGAGTTCTTCTACCAGAAGCGAGCGCCCGCCTCGCGCCCCTCCTGGGTGGAGGTCGTCCCTTTGAGCTTTCCCTCCGGCCGAACGGCAGAGGAGGTCGTCCCCCGAGACGCCGCCGCCTTGGCCTGGATGGTCAACCTGGGGTGCCTGGAGCTTCACCCTCATCCTGTCCGTGCGGAGAGCCTTGAGCACCCGGACGAGCTCCGCGTCGACCTTGACCCCATGCCGGGGATCGAGTGGTCGCAGATCGTGGCCGTGGCCCGCGTTGTGCAGAGTGTTCTGGTCGACTTCGGTCTCGTGGGCTGGCCGAAGACCTCGGGCTCGCGGGGTATCCACGTCAACGTGCGAATTCATCAACGCTGGTCGTTCACGCAGGTCCGGCGGGGCGCCCTGGCCCTCGCTCGGGAAGTCGAGCGACGGGCCCCCGAGCTCGCCACCAGCAAGTGGTGGAAAGAGGAGCGCCACGGGGTCTTCCTCGACTACAACCAGAACGCCAAGGACCGGACGGTGGCCAGCGCTTACTCCGTCCGCCCGAAGCCCGACGCCCGAGTGTCGGCGCCCCTGACCTGGGACGAGCTATTCGAGTGCCGACCGGAGGATTTCACGCTGAGAACGATGCCGGCGCGCTTCGCAGCTGTGGGCGACCGGCATGCCGGCATCGACGGGCACCCCTGTTCGCTCGAGGCGCTCCTGGAGCTGTCGCGGCGGCAGGACGCAGAGGGCCTGGGTGACGCGCCCTGGCCGCCGCATTATGGCAAGCAGCCGGGGGAGCCCCCGCGCGTCCAGCCCTCGCGAAGGAAGGACGGCCGCAAGCCGGGTGGCCGCCGCGTGTCCTCGAAGCCGCTCGTGGAGATCGCACGCGCGGCCAAGAGGGAGGAGGCCCTTCTCGGCCTGGAACGCTGGAAAGCCCGTCATCCCGAAGCAGCTGCCCACCTCGAACCGCCCGACGTCCTGGTGGATTCCATGCGGGGCCGCTCTTCGACTTGGACTCGCGTCCGCGTGAACCTCGAGCGCGTGCCGGAGGGGCTTCGCCCGGAACAGGAGGCGCTGGATCCCGACTACGACCCTTGGCAAGGGTCTGAATTTCCGTCGGGTGCCCCCCGGGCACGACGCGACCGCGGAAAATAAGTCGGGATCAGGCTCAATCCGGCGTGCGGAACACCGCCGCGAGTTCGGCGGGGGGAGTGACTTCGAGCTGGGCGTAGCTGCAGTCCGCTGGGCGCTTGTCGGCGCGCCAGCGGAGGAAGACGGCCGCGTGCCGGAAGCGGTTCCCCTGCAGGTGGTCGTACTTGACCTCGCAGACCCGCTCGACGCGCAGCGGCTCCCACGAAAGGTCCTTGCCCGCGCTCCATCGGCTCTGGGCCCCGGGCACTCGATGGTGGCCGTCCTGCGTCTCCGCCCATTGGCGCCAGGGGTGAGAGGCAAGCGCATCTCGGCGGAGCGGCTCGAGCTCCCGGACGAGGCGGCGGCGGGCTTCCATCGAGAACGATGAGGTCACGCCGACGTGGTGGAGCATGCCCGCGTCGTCGTAAAGACCCAGGAGGAGCGAGCCCAAGAGCGTTCCCGGGCCCTGCTTGTGCCAGCGAAAGCCAGCCACCACGCAGTCCGCCGTCCGCGCGTGCTTGACCTTCACCATCGCGCGCTTGCCGGGCTGATAGGTCGTACTCTCGTGCTTGGCCATGACGCCGTCCAAACCGGCGCCCTCGAAGCGATGGAACCACTCTGCGGCAACCGCGCGCTCACGCCGACACGGAGTTAGATGGACGCCGAGGGCCGGGTTCGTGAGCGCCTGTTCCAGGCGCTCACGACGGTCGGCCTGGGGGAGGGAGCGGAGGTCGCGCTCGCCCTCCGCCAGTAGGTCGAAAGCCACGAAGGAGGCCGGGGTCTCGGCGGCGAGCTTCTTGATTCGTGAAGCGGCCGGATGGAGGCGCATTTGCAGGGCGTCGAAATCAAGCCCATGCGGGCCGACGATCACAATCTCGCCGTCCAGCACGCAGCGCTCGGGGATGCTCGCGCGAAGCAGACCTTCGAGCTCGGGGAAGTACCGAAGCAAAGGCTTCAAGTCACGGCTCTGGAGGTAGAACCGGTCGCGGTCGCGGAAGACGAGGGCGCGGAAGCCGTCCCATTTGGGCTCGAAGAGCCAGCCCTCTCCCTCGGGAAGCTCGGTGGCGAGCTTGGCGAGCATCGGCTCGATAGGGGGCTCGATCAGGAAGCGCGCGCTCCCGTCCGCGGGGGCCGTCAGGCAGGCCCCCCGCGGCGAGCGGCGATTCGTCCGTCAGCCGAGGTCCAACCCGCGTCGAGGGCTTGGCCCGGTTCGTCGACGTCGATCAGGAGGGGAGCGTGGTCGGAGGGAATCGGCTTGCCCTTTCTGGCCTCGCGGTCGATCTCCGTCCACAGCGTGCGATCAGCGAGGGGGCGCGTGACCAAGAGGTGGTCGATGCGCATTCCGAAGTTCTTCTGGAAGTTGCCCGCGCGGTAGTCCCACCACGTGTAGCGGCCGGCTTCGGAGCGGAGCTGCCGGTAGGCGTCGACCAAGCCCCAGCGGCAGAGGCGGGCGAACGCCTCGCGCTCCGGAAGGGAAACATGAGTCCCGCCGTGGCAGGCCCTGGGGTCCCAGACGTCCCGGTCGTCGGGGGCGATGTTGAAATCGCCGCCCAGCAAGAGCAGCTGGTCGGGGTCCGCCGCTTCTTGGAGCCAGCGGGCCAGCCTCTCGAACCAGACGAGCTTGGCCTCGTAGAAAGGCGAGCCGAGCGTCCTGCCGTTGGGCGCATATATGTTGACGACGCGGATGCCGCCGCAGTCGGCCGCGATCATGCGGGCCTCGGCCAGCGGGTCGTCGTCACCCGCGTCAGGAGTCTGGGCGGGGCGCAGGGGCTGGCCGAAGTTGGACACCACGCCCGTCATCCCGCTCCGGCTGGCGATGGCTACGCCGTTCCAGCGCCCCTGCCCGTGGTGGGCCAGCTCGTAGCCGGCGTCTCGGAACAGGTCGACCGGCGCCGCGGGGTCAGTGAGCTTCGTCTCCTGCATGAGGAGCACATCGGGGCGGGCGCGCTCGAGCCACCAGCGCACCTTATCCATGCGCGCCTTCAGGGAATTGACATTCCAAGTAGCGATCCGCAAAGCGCCTCCAGACTAACGCCGGTCCTGGCCCGTAGCCGGGGGCAGCCGAGGAGGCCTTGGCCCTCGGCGGGGGGCACCAATGAGCGGAACGTACGGAAGCTCTCGTTCCTCCTGCACGCAGCGCAGCATCAGGCCCCCGCGGCTCATGTCGCCCCGGCCCACGAAGTCCCGGGGAAAGAAGAGGCGGGGGCCGAGGACCGCGGTCAGCAGCTCAACGTACTTGGGCGAGGCGATGCTTCCGAGGAGGATGACCTCGGCCTCCGCCCAGCCGGGCGCCAGCGCTTGTAGATCGCGAAGGAGCGGGCGCCGGTAACGCCCCTCCTCGGCATCGACGGGAACGCGGCCGTAGCGCCGCAGGTCGGCCAGCCGCAGGGGAGACTCCGGGGGTCGGAGGCCGTCGCAGGAGGTGATCACGTGGATGCCGGCCAGGCCGCGGGGAGGCCTCGCAAAGGCGCGGGCGTAGGCCAGCTTGCCGCGAAAGTAGAGGCTGCTCACGAAGCTGAACACCTCGCCCAGCTCCGCCCCCCCCCGCCTGCGGATCCTCCGGCCGAGGTCGTGAGCGTGGTCGGGCCGCTGAAGGAGGCGAGCCCTTTTCCCGGAACAGTCGGCCGGGGACAGGAGGAAGACGCGGAACCTTCCTCCGCGTCCGGCGGTGGTCAGCTCCGGGGTGCGCGCAGCCATGCGAGGAACCTTTCGCGGGGCCAGAGGTTGGCGATGCGGGAGGGCTCGACCCAGCCGCGCGTAGCTTGGAGGACGCCCCACTCCATGCGCGCGAACTCGCGCGTATGGTGGGTGTCGGTGCTGATCACGAAGGTCAGGTCCATGCCACGTGCCCGATAGAGCACCTCGCTCGAGGCGTCGAGCCGCGGGAGGGCGGCGTTGATCTCGATCGCGGTGCCGGTCTCGACCGCTTTTAGTAGGACGGCGTCTACGTCGAGGTCGATGCCGGCCCGACTGCCAATCCTCCGGCCCGTGAGATGCGCGATGGCGTGGATGGTCGGGTCCTCCATGGCGGCGAGGATGCGGCGGGTCTGCTGAACCCGATCCAAGTCGAAATGGGAGTGGACGCCGGCCACGCACCAATCGAGGGTGCGGCGAAAGTCTTCGTCATAGTCCACGCGGCCGTCCCGGTCGATGTTCAGCTCACTGCCGTGGAGGAGGGTCAGGCCGGGGTAGCGCCCACGGAGGGCGTCGATCTCCGATCGTTGGGCGGCAAGTTGCTCCCGGCTTATGCCACTCATGGCGAGGTTCTCTGCGTGATCGGTGATGGCGAGATATTCGTAGCCTCGGTTGGCAGCGCTTCCCACGATGTCTTCGAGCGAGCTCTTGCCGTCCCCCGACAGAGCCGTATGGACGTGCAGATCGCCGCGAACATCTGCCAACCGTACCGGCGAAGGGAGCTCGGCTTTTTCGGCGGCCTCGATCTCCCCCCGATCTTCGCGCAGGGGAGGCGCGATGAGAGGGAGCCCCAGCGCCCGATATATGGCTTCCTCGGACTCGCAGGCGATGACCTCGCCCGTTCGGGGGTCGCTGAGGCCGTATTCGTTGAGGAGCCATCCCCGCGCCAGGGCCCGCTGCCGCAGCTTGATGTTGTGGGCCTTTGACCCGGTAAAGTACTGGCAGGCGGCTCCGAACTGATGCGGTTCAACAATCCGCAGATCCACCTGGAGGCCGGTCGAGGTCAAGAGGGAAGTCTTGGTGTCCCCGCTGCCGATGACCTCGCGCACCGTGGGCAGTTTGAGGAACGCCTCCCGCACGGACAAGGGCTCCCGGGAGGCCACCACGATGTCGACATCTGCGACCGTCTCCCGGAGGCGGCGGAGGCTCCCGCAGTGCTGGACGCGCTCCACTGCGGGCAGCGCTTCGAGCGTGGCCACCAACTCCAGGGCTATGGGCATGGCCTGGGCGATCGGGCGGCGCTTCTCCTTGCCGGTCGAAACCAGGCGATCGAGGGCGTGCAGGAGCTTCTCCTCCATCTTCGCCCCGAAGCCATGGACGTCGCGGAGTCTCTTGGCTTCGAGAGCGGCACGCAGGCCCTCGAGATTCTGCACGCCCAGCTCGCTCCTGAGCCGAAGCAGGGTCTTGGGACCCAGGCCGGGGATCTTGCCCAGCTCCACAAAATCGGGCGGGTATTTCCGGCGCAGCTCCTCGAGCCTTGCGATCGTCCCCGCTTGGAAGAACTCGCGGATCTTCTTGGCCGTGCTCTGGCCAATTCCGGAAAGCGCGGTCAACTCCTTTTCGGAAAGGCCCTCCAGATCTCCCCGGTAGGAGGAGATCGCCTCCACCGCGTTTTCGTACGCCCGAACGCGGAACGCGTTTGGAGAGCCCTCCTCCAGGACCGTGAGCTGTGCGAGCTCGCGGAAGAGCGCGACAAGTGAATCACGGCTTCCCGCCATCGGGTGGAGTCTATCTTCGACTCCGCGACCAGGGAAGGGGTCGCGCCGCAAAGAAGAGCCGGGCTCAAGCAGGGAGGCGCCGGAATAGCCGGCCTAGCGAGCGGGCGTGCTTCCGGCCCCGGGGCGTATGTCGCTTCTACCTTTTTTCGGACCTCTCGTTCGCTATGCTGTACGATGCGGCTCAATCTTGTCGCGATGCCCTGGGCTTGAGTGGCCTTGCTGGCCGGCTCGGCCCTTTGCGAGAGCAACCCGGGGACCGAAGAGCGGGAGACAGGGGAGAGGGACCGGTACTGGGCAGGGTGGTCTCTTGCCGATCGACCAGGCGAAGAGATTGACGACGGTGATATATGGAGTCCCTTAGGGAGGGCATCCGGTGTTGAAAAATACGAGCGTCCGGGAGCAAGCTTCCCCGACCGTCGTCGTCTCATCCGCTCTCCTATCTGCGGTTTGGCGGCGGGGCCCTGGGGAGGGACGTCGACGGGGGAGAGCTGCCGACCCCCCTCCGCTCACCGGGAGCGTCACGAGGCCGCCGGCCAATGCCCACGTCGTCAACGGCTTAGCCGCCCTCCTTCTTGCCGCCGCGCTTCTCGACTTCGGGTGTGCCCGGACTCAAGCGCCGCGCGCGACGGAGCCGGAGGTCCTCACCGCCCCCGTTGTCCAGAAGGACGTGCCCGTGGTCAGCGAGTGGATCGGCACTCTGGACGGGTCTGTGAACGCCATCATCCGCCCCAAGGTCGAGGGCTACCTGCTGCGACAGATCTACAAGGAAGGGCAGTTCGTCAACGCCAAGGACCCCCTCTTCGAGATCGATCCGCGACAGTTTAAGGCGGCCGTGGACCAGGCAAACGGGGTGCTCGGGCAAGCCGAGGCCGAGCTCGCGAAGGCGACGCAGGACGTGGATCGATTCACCCCCCTGGTTGCCGAAAGAGCGGTCAGTCAACAGGAACTCGACAACGCTTTCGCCGCCCAGCGCAACGCAAAGGCTGCCGTGGCCTCGGCCAAGGCGTCCGTGGAGCAAGCCCTCTTGAATCTCGCGTGGACGAAGATCACCTCCCCGATCGACGGCATCGTGGGCATCGCGAAGGCTCAAGTCGGTGACCTGGTGAACAACCAGACCGTCATGACCACCGTCTCCACCGTCGATCCGATCCGCGTGACCTATGGCATCAGCGAGCGTGAGTACCTGCGCTTCGCAGCGCGCATCAACCGGCCGAACTACGCCACGACTCGACAGGGCTCGCTCCTGGACCTTGTGCTCGATGATGGAAGCGTGTTTCCCCACAAAGGTCAGGCGGTTCTTGTGGACCGCGAGGTGGACGTGAAGACCGGGACCATGACGATCAAGGGATTCTTTCCGAACCCGGGTCACATTCTGCGGCCGGGCCAGTACGCCAAGGTTCGAGCGGCCCTGGAGGTGAAGACGGGTGCGCTGCTCGTACCCCAGAAGGCCGTGACCGAGCTGCAGGGGGGGTTCCGAGTGGCAGTGGTGGGTCCGGACTCCAAGGTTGAGATTCGGAACGTGGAGCCGGGCGAAAGGGTGGGTTCGCTCTGGATCATTGACAAGGGTCTCAAGCCCGGTGAGAGCGTGATCGTGGCCGGCATCCAGTTTGTCCGTCCGGGCATGGGCGTGAAGGCCAAGCCGGCGCCTTCCGAGGACGACGGGGCCAGCCGCGCCCAAGGTCGGTGATCCAGCATGTCGCGCTTCTTCATCGGTCGGCCGATCGTCGCCATCGTCATTTCTGTCGTCACCGTGATCCTGGGGCTGGTCTCCATGACGGGCCTGCCGGTGGCGCAGTTTCCCTCGATCATCCCGCCGCAAATCCAGATACAGACGACCTACACGGGCGCGGACGCCCTCACCATCGAACAATCGGTGGCCACTCCGCTCGAACAGCAGATGAACGGCGTCGACAAGATGCTCTACATGCAGTCGACGAACGCCAACGACGGCACCATGACGCTCACCGTCACGTTCGACGTCGAGAGCGAAGTGAATATCGACCAAGTGAACGCCCAGAACCGCGTCGCGCAGGCCCAGCCGTACCTGCCAGCGGACGTGACCCAGTTCGGCCTAAGCTACCGCAGCACGGTCGGGCTGCCGCTGCTGATCTTCTCTCTTTACTCGCCCAACGGCACCTACGACTCACTCTTTCTGGGCAACTACTCCGTGATCAACATCAACGACGCCCTCTACCGAGTGGCCGGCGTGGGCCAAGTCGTGAACTTCGGCCTCGCCGAGTATTCGATGCGAATCTGGGTAAAGCCGGACAAGCTCGCGAAGCTCGGGCTCACGGTGCCCGATTTGCTGCGCGCGGTCCAGCAGCAGAGCAATGTGAATCCGGCCGGACGAGTGGGGGCGGAGCCCGCGCCCCCTGGCCAGGAGCTCACCTATACGGTACGGGCCCAGGGGCGTCTGGTGACCGCGGAGGAGTTCGGCAACGTTGTCTTAAGGCTCAATCCCGAGGGCTCCGTGGTTCGCCTCAAGGATGTCTCGAGGATCGAGCTAGGCGCCTTGACCTATAACCAGTCCGGACGCTACAACGGACGCCCCGGCGCCCTGATTGCAGTCTTCCAGGCCCCCGGAGCCAACGCCCTCACCGTAGCCGCAGACGCCAAGGCGATGATGAGGGACCTGAAGCAGCGGTTTCCGAGCGATCTCGACTACGCGATCGGCCTCGATACCACCCTGCCCGTGACCGAAGGCATTAAGGAGATCGCGACCACCCTTCTTGAGGCCATGGTGCTCGTGATCCTTGTCGTGTTCCTTTTTCTGCAGAACTGGCGGGCGACTCTCATCCCCTTGATCGCGGTGCCGGTGTCCCTGATCGGTACCTTTGCCTTCTTCCCCTTCCTCGGCTTCTCGATCAATACCTTGTCGCTGTTTGGGCTTGTGCTCGCCATCGGCCTTGTCGTGGACGACGCAATCGTGGTGGTGGAGGCGGTGGAGCACCACATCGAGGAGGGGCTGAACGCGAAGGACGCCACTCTGAAGGCAATGTCCGAGGTCTCGGGGCCGGTGGTGGGGATCGCGCTCGTGCTTTCGTCTGTGTTCGTTCCCATCGGGCTCATGAGCGGAATTCAGGGGCGGCTCAACAAGCAGTTTGCCGTCACCATCGCGATCTCGGTGCTGATCTCTGCCTTCAACGCCCTCAGCCTCTCTCCCGCGTTGGCCGCTCTGCTCCTGAGGCCACGCGGTGAAGCCAAGGGGTGGCTCGCCCCGCTCTTCACCTCGTTCAACAAGTGGTTCGCGCGCGCGACCAATGGCTACGTGAGCGTCTCCCAGGGCCTCATCCGGAAGACGGCGGTGGGCCTGCTGATCCTGGGTGGATTCGTCGTCTTGGCGGGCGGCGTGGGAGGGCGCCTGGCCAGCGGATTCATTCCCGAGGAGGACCAGGGGTTCTTGTTGCTGAACGTTCAGCTTCCGGAGGCGGCATCGTTGCAACGGACGAACGCGGTGACCCGGAGGATCGAGGAGATCTTGGCCGAGACAAAGGGCGTGCGTTCAACCGCAACCATCAACGGTTTCAGCCTTCTCACCCGCACGTCTGCCTCCTATACGGCCTTCTTCTTCGTGTCTCTCCAGCCCTGGGACGAGCGGCGGGGGGCCGATCTCTCCGCGCAGGCGATCCTCCGCGGGCTCAACCGGACCCTGCGCACCAAGGTGCCGGAGGCGGTGGCCTTCGCTTTTGCTCCCCCGGCCATTCCGGGCATCGGCACGGCGGGTGGCTTCTCCTTCTGGCTACAGGACCGGAGCGGCGGCACCGTGGAATTGCTGGCCGAGAACCTCGAGAAGTTTCTGGAGGCAGCGCGGAAGCGGCCGGAGCTCGCGAATCTGAACAGCCAGTTTCGTTCCAGCGTGCCCCAGCTCTTTGCCGACGTTAACCGCGACAAGGTGCTGAAGCAGGGCGTATCAGTAGCCGACGTCTACCTCACCCTTCAGGCCTTTCTGGGAGGCAGCTATGTGAATCAATTCAACCGGTTCGGGAGGCAGTGGCGCGTCTTCCTGCAGGCGGAAGGCGTCGACCGCCTCACCCCCGAGAACATCGACCGTTTCTACGTTCGAAACGGCGAGGGAACGATGTTGCCCTTGTCGACGGTGGTCAACACGCGGCGGATTCTCGGCCCCGAATACACCCAGCGCTTCAACCTCTTCCGAGCGGCTCAAATCACGGGGCAGCCGGGGCCGGGCTACAGCTCCGGGCAGGCCATGGCCGCCCTGGAAGAAGTGGCGAAGACCGTCCTGCCCCAGGAGATCGGTTACGATTGGGCCGACCTCTCCTACCAGGAGCGCAAGGCGGCTGGTCGCGCGGGAGCGGTGTTCGGGCTCTCCCTGGGCTTCGTGTTTCTGATCCTGGCCGCGCTGTACGAGAGCTGGTCGCTTCCCTGGAGCGTCCTGCTCTCCGTGCCGATCGCCGTGGTTGGCGCTTTCTTGGGACTGCTGTTGCGTGGCTTTGCGCTGGACGTTTACGGTCAGATCGGCCTTGTGATGCTGATCGGACTGGCGGCGAAGAACGCGATCCTGGTCGTGGAGTTTGCCAAGGCCGGATTCGAGAAAGGCCAGCCCTTGATAGAGGCGGCACTAGAAGGCGCTCGCTTGCGGCTGCGCCCCATCCTGATGACGTCTTTCGCCTTCATCCTGGGCTGCGTGCCCCTCTGGGTAGCCCAGGGCGCGGGGGCCGTGGGGAGGCAGATCCTGGGCACGGTCGTAATTACAGGAATGCTCGCGGCGACCGGCATCGCCATCTTCTTGATTCCACTGCTCTTCGTGGTGGTCGAGCGCCTCGCTGGACGGGAGCGGGCCCATCCGCCGCAGGGCAGCGTGTCGCCCGCCGGAGAGCAGCCGTGAGAGTCCGGGGTGTCGTTGTCATGTCCTGCGCCTTGGTCGTGGGCTGCGCCGTGGGGCCGAACTACAAGCGGCCGCCGGTTGTCACGCCGGACCGATTCTATGGCGAGCAGGCCGCGGGCGAAGCGCGCTCCTCCGGGGACCTTCCATGGTGGGACGTCTTCCAGGACCCTGTCCTGAAGGGTCTTGTCGAAGAGGCGCTCAAGAACGGATTCGACGCACGCCTTGCCGTGGCCCGGGTCGAAGAGGCGCGCGCGCTCTACGGGGTGGCCAGATCCCAGCGGTTCCCATCCGTGGACTATCAGGCTGGCTGGCTGCGGACGCGTCCGGACCAGTTCCTGAACCCATCCGGAGCAACCCTGACGGAGTGGACGGCCGAGGTCGGGGCTAAGTGGGAGATCGACCTCTGGGGTCGTGTTCGTCGCCTCAACGAGTCGGCGAGAGCGCGGTACTTGGCGACGGAGGAAGCTCGGCGCGGCGTGCTCCTCTCGCTCCTTTCTGACGTTGCTACGGCCTACTTCGAGCTTTGCGAGCTGGACGCCGAGTTGGAGATCGCCCAGCGAACGACGATGGCCTTCCGGGACACCTACAATCTGTTCAGTCGGCGTCTGGAGGGGGGAGCGGCGTCCGCGCTCGAGACCTCCCGCGCCGAGGCCTCCCTCGGTCAGGTCGCAGCCCAGATCCCGGAGATCGAGCGCGCGATTGTGGCCCGCGAGAACCAGATCAACCTGTTGCTGGGGCGAAACCCCCAGCCGATCGCGCGGGGAGGTTCCTCCATGCCGTTACCCCCCGAGACCCCGCCCGGCCTGCCCTCGACGCTCCTCGAACGACGACCGGATGTGCGTCAGGCCGAGCAGCTCCTGGTCGGAGCTAACGCAGACATCGGCGTGGCCAAGGCCGCGTTCTTTCCTACTCTGAGCCTTACGGGCCTCTTCGGCAACGTCAGCCCTGAACTGGGAGATCTGTTCTCCAACGGCAAGACCTGGAGTGTCGGGGCCGGCGTACTCGGCCCCCTCTTCCATGGCGGTGCCATTAAGCGCAACTACGAGGCCGTGAAGGCCCGGTGGGAACAAGCTGAGATCGAATACGAAGCGACCGTGACGCAGTCACTGGCCGAGACGTCGACGGCTCTCATCGCCCGGACCAAGCTCGTGGAGACCGAGAGCCAGCGAGCGCGCGCGGTGCAGGCTTACCGCGAGGCCGTTCGGCTGGCGAACCTTCGCTACGGCTCAGGCCTATCCGCGTACTTTGAGGTGTTGGAGGCGCAGCAGCAGCTCTTTCCGGCGGAGATTGGCTTGGCCCAAACCCGCCGCGACCAACTGATCGCGGTGGTGAACCTCTACAAGGCACTGGGCGGAGGGTGGCAGGCGGGTACCGTCTCGGCGACTCCTAGTCCGACTCGCTAGGGTATGAGCGCCATCGACTGCGCTCTGGATCGGGTTCGAACGGTCGCGGGTCACATCGGGGCAGGGCGCGGGGGTGGGGGTCACCAGATGCCCATCGCCTCCATCCCGCTGCAGTAGCTTCCCTCTCGCCGCTAACTTGCCTGGTGGGGTGAAGGAGAGTGGTGCGCCGTGGGCCGCCGCGACTCTCCACTCTCACAGGGGTCTTGAAAGGCGGCCGATATGCCAAAGCGTTGTTCTCATCTCCAGCATATTCGTGACGTTGGGCCTTCCGCCAAAGAATGTGAGGATTGCCTGCGTATCGGCGACGAGTGGGTGCACTTACGGCAGTGCCTTGAGTGTGGCTACGTGGGTTGCTGTGATTCCTCGCCCAATCGTCATGCCACGAAACACTTCCAGGACACCAAGCACCCCATCATTAAGTCCCTTGAGGCGGGGGAAGGCTGGCGCTGGTGTTACGTAGACGATCAGGAGGTCTAGGTAGTGGCCATTGGCGAATCGAACTCTTCCGCGAATCACTCTGGCCGTTTGGCGGCGAAGGCGTGGATAGGTCTACCGGTTCAGCCTTGGTTGAGATAGGCCTTCTTTCGAAGGAAGCTTTGAGCCAAGCGGAAAACCGCAGTCCGTTATTGTAGACCGCGACCGGATCGAACCCCCAGTTCCTCATTTTCGAATCGGACCGAGTAAGACGTCCCGAGGGTTTAAGTTCTTCCGCACTCGAAGCAACCCGATGGCCAGACCCCATGACGCGCCAAGTCAGCCGATTAGTGCCAGCGCGGCCGCGGATTGTCGTGGTGGGCGAGAGCTACCGCGTCCTTGTTGTCCCCCTAGTCCTCAGCCGGTGATGAGGCGGCAAAGTGTCCGCAGCGGGATTGATCAGGGCTGTTTCTTCTCCTTCTCCTTTGAGGCGCGATAGCCAGCGGCAATGGCGTCGGATTCCGTCATGTACTTGCCATGCTTTGTTTTGCCGTACCAGCGGTCCCCTTCGCGGTGGTAGACCTTGGTCTCGGTGTTGACCCAGACCATGCCCTTGGCTGGCGGCGGCTGGGCCGTCGTCGCGGCGGCAGCGGGTGCGGAGGATGCGGGGGGTGCCGGCGAAGCGGCTGCCGCGGGCGCAGGGGCCGCGGGCGCAGGGGCCGCGGGCGAAGCAGGGGCCGACGCGGCTTGCGGGGTTGATGCCGCAGGGGCGCTTACCGTGACCAGCGGAGTGATCTGCGTGATCGTCTTCGCGGGCACGCCAGCCTTGGCAAGGTCCGCAACCGCCGCGTAGGGCCGACCGGCAATGATCTTCTTTGCTGTGGCCGGCCCCACTCCGGGCAGCTCCTCCAACTGTTTTGCTGTGGCTGTGTTCAGGTCTACGCGTTGAGCAGATTGGGCCTTGTTATCCGCCCCCTGGGCCAGTCCGGCGAGGGCCAGACCGAGACCAATGGCGACAAGTCCTAGGTTTCGGAGCGTGCGCATCGTTCTTCCTCCGTTGCCGGGGGGCTAGCGGCCACTTAGGTGCGCCAGCAGCCCCCCGAGAGAAGCCTGGAGATCGTTCGCCGCCGGCACTTGGCCGTTCGGCGTAAGGTGGTCGACGAGACCGGGCAGGACCGACGCAAGAAGGGAAGCCGCGTTGGCCGGGGCTACGCCGGCCTTTTGGGCGAACTGGCCCAGCACGTCGCTGCTAAGAACCTTCGACAATTGGTCGGGTGAGATCGGGGGGTTCGGGCCGGTCGAGATCCACTGCGACATGATTTGGCCGAGGCCCGCCTTTGAGAAGGCCCCCACGAGGCCGCCGAGACCCCCCGTGCCGCCGACGGAGGGATCTTTCGGGTTCAGCAAGGCTATTGCGGCGGACACGACCTGGGGGTTCTGCGCGACCACTTGAGCGAGGCTACCGAGCCCTCCGCTTTGTTTGAGAACGTCGTCAAGAAAGCCCATATGCCCCCCCACAAGGTATCGGCGCGCGGCGTTTAGCAATGGGGAAGTCTAGACCCAGCCCAAGCCCGCTGTCTAGTGCGGCGACTAGGCGACTCGCCCGCGCGCATCCAAACCTAAGCTCTGGGCGGTGGTAGGTCGGTCGTGGCAGAGATCCCATGAAACGGGGCGATCTCAGTCGCCGAGACATCAGTCGGCCTGCGACCAAGAGCTGGGAAAAGCGATGTGGGGCTACCAAGAGAGCGCTTGACCACCTCCCCTGCGGGTGATATCAGCATTCCAACTACAATCAATCGCCGGCTAAGGCTTGGCCATGTCACACCCGAATGTTCCTGCTTACCCTTTCCGCTAAGAGCTACCCAACAAAACTACCGGCTTGAAAACGGCCCAAGAATGCGCAGCATAAAGGATCCAATGAATCCATCGGAACGTATTGACCAACTGGTCGCCGAACTCAGAGACTGGCGTGGCAGAACGCTCGCCAGCGTCCGCAAGAGCATCCTTGAAGCTGACGCGGAAATAATCGAGGAATGGAAGTGGATGGGAAGCCCAGTGTGGTCTAACCACGGAATAATCGCGGTCGGCAACGCCCACAAAGACAAAGTGAAGCTGACCTTTGCCCACGGAGCAAGCCTCCCAGACCCGGCCAGACTCTTCAACGCGGGCCTCGAAGGCAACGTGTGGCGAGCGATTGATTTGTTCGAAGGCGATAAGATTAATGAGCGCGCTCTAAGAAATCTCGTCCGTTCCGCCGTTGGTTACAATCAGATCAAATTGAAAAGGAAAGCCGCTGCCCGGCCTCGAGCGAAGGTAAGCAAGAGTAAAAAGTAGGGCACGAGCGGCCGGAATGGATGTTCCCATCGTTGGGGGCACGCCTCTGGATGGGGCGAACGTCGAGAAGGCGCTCAAGAGCGGCCTTGAAGAAGACCGGGCTTCGGCTCCGCCTCGCCCCCACGGCATCCGCTATTGCTTTCGCGTGCCTACCTGCTCCAGCAGGGGGAATCGAATGCCTTAGGTCCAAAGGCAGCTTGAGCACGGCGGCCTCAAGTCGAAGGTCAGGCGTGTGTCTTCATCTGCCAGTCAAATGATGCCTAGGCCCTCCACTTGCACCCAATAGCCCTCGAAAATGTACGGCTTCATGACGCCCACGAGCGCACGCCCTCTTCTTGGACCTTCAACGGCACCATCATCGACACCTGGGACTCCGATAACCCAACGCGTAGCGCCGTAGCAACGCCGGCGAAACACTTCCCAGAAGCCCGTTACTGACACCCCGGCGTGCAACCGTAGAATGGCGGCCCTGGTATGACCCAAGTGTTCGCAGCACACTTCCGTTGGAAACGCCCAACGCAAAGGAACGATCCCTCGGTGTAGTGCTGTGCGTTGAACGTGCAGCCGCCACATGCGCTGCCGGCCCCACCCGGCTGTATCAGCTGACAGTCGCATGGACGTTCCGGCGGGCCAACCGTAATCCAAGCTGTGCCGACGCACTGTTGCTGAAATCCTTGCATGCACATTGACGAGCCATCTGAAAAGAGGTGGCCGTTGAAGTAACACCCGGCGTTGCAAGAAGCGGGAGCTGCAGGAGCGGGCGCGGGAGCCGGCGCTGGACTGGCAGTCGATGGACTCGGCGTGGGTATCCTACTGGAGCTCGCGCAGGCCGCGACGATGATCGAAGACAAGGTCCCTGCGATGATTGGAGTGCGTTTCATATCGCCACCTAAAGCACTGACAGGTTCCGATGTTCCCTTACTAACATGACTCCTCTTGTTGGACTGGGCTATTGAAGATTGCGGTCGACGCCAGGAGAAACAGGAGTCGCGGCTGTGACCTTGGTCGATACAAGGGGCACGGGCGGAAGGGGCCCTGGTGCTCACGAATCCCCAACGAAGCTCCCTTGCAGGCCGTGCCGGTGGGCGGCCCTACTGGCGTCGCTCCGACGCGGCACAGATTCCGCCTTGACGCGGAATCCCCACGACCCGATCGACCGGCCTCTGATTCTCATCGACGGTCTAGGTCAAGAGCGCATGGCCTTCGCCAGCTTACCCCTGCCCTACCCCCAGATTCCAGTTGGTTGTCCGCGGGGGATCGAACCCCCGACCTCCTTGGAGCGCTTGACCGAACGCGACGCCCGGCAGCCGGTTGCGACCAGCAGAGGCTGCCCAAGGCTATCGGACCTGCCTCGGCGTCGGTTAGTGGTACCGTGGCATCCTGACTCGCCCACATGACGGGCGCTACGGCCAGGAGGGCCGGAAGTAAGGC